>NZ_CP042464.1:2915000-3215000 GCF_015074785.1 Segatella copri | reverse complement strand
TGGACATACGACAACAACCGTCAGCGCGAGAAGGTGGCAGACTACAGTCAGCAGATGAAGGATGCTACACCTCAGAATATCACCATCGAGTATATTCTGGCAGAGCGTTCACGCGAGTTCTTCGGTGAAGGTTACCGTTGGTGGGATCTCGTCCGCACCCAAACATGGAAGCAGATTGCAGGAACCTATACCATCTGCGGTCTTACTGCAGGCGATCATACTCCTAAGACTTGGGAACGTGTGCTCATCACTCCAGAGAAGTATCTCCGTCCTATTCCACAGGGACAGATTGATGCGCTCCAGATGTCTGCTGAGGAAAAAGCAGCTTATCAGAACCCAAGCTATACAGAATAAGACAAGCTACAATGACAGAATACCATATTTTCGACAAACGTATTAGAATACAATAAATAGATGTCGAAATACACTTAATTAACAAAAGAAGGAGATATATTGTTTCATATTTCCTTCTTTTGTTTTTTTATTTATATATTATTCAGATATGAAACAAAAAGAAACACCGATGGCACGTTAGTTAACGGCACTTAACAGATAAAAGACTATCTTTGCAACAGAAAATCAATAAAAACAAAATTCGTATATAAACCAACGAACAAGTTTTAAACCAATTAAATCATAAAAACCAATTAATCATGAGACATGCAGGTAATGCTTTAAAGTACCTGTCTTTGCTGTTTATATTCGTTGCATTCCCATACCAGAATGCAGGTAACTTCACCTTGAAAGCCCCTAAAGTCAGATAATGAGGTAGAACACGAATACTGGCTCAAGGGTCAGGTGCCTAACCTCTTCGACAAGGACTACAAGTGCAAGTGGGCTTACAAGGGCTTCTGCGATGGTATCGCCGGCGAAGATCTCGGTCTGAAGTATGGTGGTGAAGAATACAAAGCTTTCTATGAGAAGAACAATGTTTCTTCTACCGTAGACAAGTAATTAAAGAGAAAATTCATGAAAATCTGTCGTAATCTCACTTTTTTATCGAGATTACGACAGATTTCTCGTTTAAAAGTTGTCGTAATCTCATATTTTTTGTAACTTTGCGACAGGTTTCACTAATATGAGATAGATATGAAGGAGAATATTATAGGCAGAGAACAAGAGATTGGAAAGCTTGAGAACTATATTTCAAGCCGCAAATCAGAATTTATAGCCATCTATGGCAGACGCCGTGTAGGCAAGACTTTTCTTGTAAAAGAACTGTTCGAAAACAGATTTACATTCCGCATTACAGGCAAAGACAATGTTACAACCAAGGAGCAACTTGCGAGTTTCAGCTTCGCACTCAACGACCAGTTAGGCATAGAAACTGATGCTTCTAATTGGCCGGAAGCATTCCGGCTTCTGCAGAAAGCATTGGAAAAAATGCCAGAAGGAACAAAAATCATCTTCTTCGATGAACTTCCCTGGTTCGACACGTATGCCTCCCACTTCATCAGTGCACTGGAACATTTCTGGAACGACTGGGCATCATACCGCAGCGACATCAAACTGATAGCCTGTGGAAGTGCTACCACCTGGATGCTCAACCAGGTTATCAATTCACGGGGAGGGCTCCATAATCGCATTACTCACAACATTCTGCTCTCTCCCTTCAAGCTGCATGAAGTAGAAGAGTATTTCAAAGCACAGGGTTTTTATTATGAGCGCCCGGAAATCATTGAGTGCTATATGGCAATGGGCGGTGTAGCTTATTACCTGTCTCTTTTCGAAAACAACAAAAGTGTGGCACAGAATATCCAGCAGCTTTGCTTCACCCGTGGCGGCGAACTCACCGAAGAGTTTGACCGTCTGTTCAGTTCGCTCTTCAAGAAAGCCGACAACCATCTTACCATAGTTAAAGCCCTGAAAAGCAAAGGCAAAGGAATGACCCGACAAGACCTGCTGGACGCCACGGGACTGGCAAACAACGGAAGGTTCAGCCAGATACTCAAAGAACTTGAGCAATGTGATTTCATCCGCAGTTATACTCCTTTCGGCAAGTCGAAGAAAGATATGATGTATCAGCTCATAGATCCTTTCTGCCTGTTTTATTTCAAATTCATGCATAATAAGGGGGCATTCCTCGACAACTATTGGGTCAAGATGCAAACCACTGCAGAGTATGAATCATGGTGCGGTCATGCCTTTGAAATCGTATGCCTTCACCACATCAACGAAATTATCAGAGCTTTGGGCATAGATGGCAGCATCAATACCCCTTGTTCATGGTCTTACCGACCTACTGCCAAAGTTATGGCAGACGAGGAGGCAGACGAAGACCTGAAACGTGGAACACAGATTGACCTGCTGATAGACCGCTCGGATAAATCCATCTCTATCTGCGAGATGAAATATTGCAATGGGGAATATGAAATCAGCAAGGCATACGATGCCCATCTGGCACACCGCCTGAAGGTTTTCAAGAAAGTGACGAAGACCACCAAGACGCTCATACCAACTTTTGTCACCCCTCATGGACTGTATAATAATATGTATGCAAGAAAGATCAACAGACAGGTAACAGGAGACGACTTGTTTTGAAAAATGTGGGATTTCCAGTCAAAAGTCCTTAGGAAAATGTGATGATTTAACAGAAAAGTCCTTAGGAAAATGTGATAAATATACTTAAAAGTCCTTAGGAAAATGTGATTTTACTTGCGTAATTCACTGTTTATTAGCATCTTTGCCAAAACATAATTTTTAGCGTATGGAAAGACTACTTATACCCCAATTGTTAAAATGGAAAGACAGTCACGGAAGGAAGCCACTCATACTGGAAGGTGCAAGACAAGTTGGTTCGCACCAGTCTCTTGCCATACGAGAGAAACAACAGTTCAAAAACCATCAACATCCCCCTCTATATGCTCTTTGTTCTAGACAAAGAATTAAAGGCAGAACTTTCAAATGTGGTTTAAGTACGGGCTGAAGGCCCAGAAGCTCCTAGCCCAGGGCGTGTGGGGCGAAACTTGCGAAACTTCAGTATTTCAGAGAAAGCGGCAGTTTTTGACAAAACTGCCGCTTTCTCTTGTTTTTCATAAGCAAAAGTGTATAAAAACCGCATATTTATAATAAAATGTCGGGGAAAGTGCAACTTTTCTAGAAAAAAGTTTGGTGATTTCCTAAAAAATGCTTATTTTTGCAGCCGATTAAAAATATTATTAAAATTTAGTGAAGTTTGAGATACTTCCCTATATATAATAAGGTATGGCAACATACCCACCCCACCAGTTCGGAATAAGAGTTGGAGACAAGAAATGAGCCCCCAGGCTCAATAAAAGTTGGGAGGATATGTAGTGAGAAAGAAATATAAAACATTATATATTTATTAATTAATTAAACGAGAGAGATTTATGGAAAAAAGACTCATGACGTTTATTGCCTGCCTCTTCCTTAGTTTAGGAATGGCGTTGGCGCAAACTCAAGTTTCCGGTACTATTACCTCTTCTGAGGATGGAAGCCCAGTTATTGGTGCCTCTATCAAAGTAGCAGGTACCAATACCGGTACAGTTACCGATGTTGATGGTAACTTCTCATTGAATGCTCCTGCAAATGCTAAGTTGGAGATTTCTTACATCGGTATGATTGGTAAGACTGTAAAGGCTGGCAAGAACATGAAAATTGTTCTTGACCCAGACAATCATGCATTGGATGAAGTCATGGTTGTTGCTTTCGGTACTGCTAAGAAGAGTGCATTTACCGGTTCTGCAGCCGTGGTAGGTTCTGAGGAACTTTCTAAGAAGATTTCAACTAACGTAACTGATGCTTTGGTTGGTTCTGTGCCTGGCTTGCAGTTGCGTGGTACTTCTGGTCAGCCTGGTTCTGACAACAACGGCGTCAACATCCGTGGTATTGCCTCTATGTATGCAGCAACAGCACCTTTGGTTATTGTTGATGGTGCTCCTTATCCAGGTAACCTTTCTTCAATTCCAACTGAAGATATCGAGTCTGTAACCGTATTGAAAGATGCTGCATCTGCTGCACTTTATGGTGCTCGTGGTGCTGCTGGTGTTATCCTGATTACAACAAAGAGTGGTAAGAACAAGGACGCAGAGGTTACTGTTGACATGAAGTGGGGTTCCAACTCACGTGCTATCCCAGAATATGATGTTATCCGTGATCCAGGTCAGTATTATGAGGCTTATTATATGCAGTATAATAATTATGCATTGTCAAGAGGTATGGATGCAACTTCTGCAAATGCTTGGGCTAACAAAACGATGCTTAATCAGTTGGTATACAATTGCTACACCTTGCCAGACGGAGAGTCTTTAATTGGCACTGACGGCAAGTTGAATCCCAATGCAACTCTTGGCAGAACCATTACCGCAAACGGGCAGACTCTTTATTTGACACCAGACAACTGGGCTGATGCTGCTTACAAAAATTCGTTCCGCCAGGAATATAACATCAGTGTAAGGGGAGCTTTGGATCGTGGCTCTTTCTATGCTAGTTTAGGCTACTTGGATGACAATGGTGTTATCGAAAACTCTAGTTACAAGCGTTATAGTGGACGTATCAAGGCAGACTATCAGGCAAAGAAATGGTTGAAACTTGCTGCCAACGCTCAGTTCGTTCATTCAGACACAGAGCAGAACCCTAACTTGAGTTCTACTACAGGTAGCTCAGGTAACATGTTCTACTTTGTATCACGTATTGCTCCAATTTATCCTCTTTACATTCGTGGTGTCGATGAGAGTGGTAATCCTTACATTCTCACAGACCAATACGGTCACAAGAGATATGATTACGGTACTCCAGCTAATGGTTATGGTATGACTCGTCCATACATGGCTACTGGCAACCCTATTGCAGCCAACCAGTACAACAAGTGGAAGCAAGGTATGAACCAGATCAACGCCAACATTGCTGCGGACATCAGTTTTACAGATTGGTTGAAGTTGAATCTGTCTAGCACCGTAACATACGATGTGTTTGATTTGCACGACTATTTGAACTCTTTCGAGGGTCCTAATGCTGGTGCAAATGGTTCTTTGAAAAAGAGCAATACAGCGAACTTGAGAACAAACAATGTCCAGACATTGACATTCCTCAAGCAGTTTGGCAAGCACAATGTTGATGCATTGCTCGGACATGAATACTATCGTCAGAATGTGAAGTATCTTGAAGGTAATGCTCGTTATGAGTTCTCTCCATATATTCAGGAACTCTATGCGTATGCCAATCCTTATAGCAACACCTCATACCAAACCGACTACAACGTAGAAGGTTACTTCGGTCGTGCACAGTACAACTACGATGAGAAGTACTTCGCTTCTGCCTCTTATCGTCGAGACGGTTCTTCCTACTTTGCAAAGTCACATCGTTGGGGTAATTTCTGGTCTCTTGGTGCCGCTTGGATTATCAGCAAGGAAAGTTGGTTTAACGCTCCTTGGGTAGATAACTTGAAGTTGAAAGTATCTTACGGTCAGCAAGGTAATGATAACATTGGTAGCTTTGCTTATACCAATCTTTACACACTTACCATTGCAGGTACAACAACTATTTCTCCTTCATTCTACAGAGTAGGTAATGAAGATATCACATGGGAGACGACCAACAACTTCAACGTAGGTGTAGAGTTCTCGCTCTTCAAGAATAGACTGAGCGGTAACATCGACTTCTACTCCAAGAAGACATCCGACTTGCTTTTCTGGCTGTCTATTCCAGAGTCAAATGGTTCTCGTGGTTACTATGGCAACGTAGGCGACATTCGAAACAACGGTATTGAATTTGCCTTGACTGGTTCTATCATTCGCACACGTGATTTAGATTGGTCTGTAAGTTTGAATATGTCTCATAACTCTACCAAGGTTCTCAAATTGCCTGAGTCAAAGACAAAGGATTATGGCGGATTCTCTGAGGCAAACCCAACAAGAACATTCCAATATTGGTATCGTGAGGGCGGTCCGCTTTATAACGCTTTCTTACCTAAATATGCTGGCGTAAGCGAAGATGGTCAAGCTCTTTACTGGGTTGACGACGAGTTGCAGGAAGCAAATGCAGGAACACGCCCTGGTAAGAATATGAGTTCTACCACAACAGATTACTCTAAGGCTACCTATTATGAGATGGGTTCATTGCTGCCAAAGGTATTTGGAGGTTTCAGTACAAACTTTAGCTTCAAAGGATTTGATGCTTCCTTGATTTTCGACTTCCAGCTTGGTGGTAAGGTATATGATAGTGGTTACGCAGTTCTTATGGATAATGCATACAGTGCAGGTAGAGGATTGGGACTCCACAAAGATATCTTCAAGTCTTGGAGCGCAGACAATACTTCATCCAATATTCCTCGCTATCAGTATGGTGACCAGTATGTGGCATCACGCAGTGACAGATTCTTGGAAAGTGCAAGTTATCTCAACTTCCAATCATTTTCTGTAGGTTATACCTTCCCTAAAGGTATGATTCCACTGTTGTCTAAGCTTCGTGTTTATGTAATGGGCGAGAACCTCTGCTTCTGGTCTGCTCGTAAGGGTCTTGATCCTCGTTTCTCATACGATGGCTCAAGCAGCTACGGTTCTTACTCTCCAACTCGTAACATTTCTGGTGGCATCCAGGTTACATTCTAATAAGGAAAGAGTTGTTTAACTGATAAAATGAAATTTCAAAATGAACAAGAATATAATTAAATTCATTGCAGTCTCGTTGATGGCCACTTCATTGACGAGTTGTATAAAGGAGTTTGATGCAGAAAAGGGTTATGTTAGCCAGAAGGAGTTGGAAGAAGCGCCTAAAGCTTTTGCTTCTCTTGTTGATGCTATCACATCAAACCTTTCTGGAGAATACACATATAGTGGTTCTAGTCAATATGCAAACGACTGGGGCTATCCATCTATACTCATTCAGAATGACATTATGGGACAGGATATTGTGCCAGCCGATTGCTCTGGCTCAGAATGGTTTGCAACTTGGTATGCAGGTCAAGCTGAAGGTTTGGGGCCAAACTATGCTCTGTGTCAAATGCCTTGGACATATTATTACTTATGGATTAAGAACTGCAACACTGTTATAGCTTATCCTAATGGTGAGCCTACAGAAAGCCAAAAGGCTGGAGTTGGTCAAGCGTATGCCATGCGTGCAATGTTCTATCTCGACCTCGCTCGCATGTATAGCGCAAAGACTTATGCAGAGGACAAGAATGCATTGACTGTACCAAAGATAACAGAAGCTACAACAAGAGAGATGTCTACAAACAACCCTCGAATGACTAATGAGGAGGCGTTTAACTTCATCCTCTCTGATCTTGACAAGGCTGAGGAGTATTTGGCAGGATATGAGCGTACCACAAAGTATACACCTGACTTGTCTGTTGTATACGGTTTGAAAGCTCGTACATATTTAACGATGGAGGATTGGGTAAATGCAGAGAAATATGCCAAGTTGGCTCAGACTGGTTATCAAGTAATGACAGCTGATGAATATACCAGTCATACCGAAGGGTTTAACACTGCCAATGAGTCTTGGATGTTGGCAACTCGCAACGTTGCAACCAATACCAACATCAAGGATAATGATGGTGATGGTTCTTGGGGCGCAAAGATGACAACAGAGCAAGGCTCTGGCTGTGGCTATGGTGCCAACTATGGTTATCCTTTGTATATAGACCGCCACTTGTATGAGACAATTCCTTCAACAGACTGTCGCAAGAAGTGCTTCGTTGATTTTGCTGTTGATTCTTACACAGATGAAAACAGTATATTGGAAGCTTTAAAGGTGAATACAGACTATCCAGAATTACTTAAAGCCAACAAACATTCTTTGGGTGGTATTACCGCTAAATTCAAGAATGCTGGCGGTGCAGCTGGAGTAATGGATCAATATGTAGGTTGGTGTATGGATATCCCTTTGATGCGTGTGGAGGAAATGAAACTTATCGAGGCTGAAGCTGTAGGTATGCAAAGTGGTCGAGAAGCAGAAGGTATTCAGTTGCTTACCACCTTTGCTAAGACACGTGACCCTCAGTATGTATATGGCACTCACAATGAGGCATACTACAATACTTCTACCAGCAAATTCCAAAATGAAGTTTGGTGGGAGCGTCGAACAGAGTTCTGGGGAGAAGGTTTAGCTACTTATGATATCAAGCGCTTGAAGAAGGGTATCATACGTAGCTACGAAAACAGCAATCACCCTGAGTTGTATCGTTGGAATATGCAAGAGACTCCAGAATGGATGAATCGTTGCTTGCCAAGGGCTGAGACTTCATACAATACAGGAATCACTGAGAACAACCCTACACCATCTGCTCCTGTAGGTGATAGTCCGAAATATAATTGGTAATTTTTGTATTACGATAATTAAGGTGTGCTCACTCGCCGCTCGTCATAGAGCGCAGTGGGCACACCTTTTTTTATTTTTCTCTCCACCCGAAAAACATCCAAGAAAAAACTTCCTTTATTCCTTGCTTCATTCGACAGAAAAGCGTATCTTTCCTCTATAAAAACAAAGTAGCGTAAGAAAGAACTAGCCAATATAGTGTCTTCCATAACATTTATGGGCTTTCCCAAGAAGAAACGATGGCAATAGTATTTATACAAATCGGTTTTTGATGGAATATTTGAGAAACAAAGATTCTCAATACATGACAATATTTCTTATCCCGAACTGAGGTAAATACTGGCTCAGGAGAGATTGTCCGTGGATAATCGGTACCATGCTATCACTGCAATCGGTACCGCTTGTATCGCTGCAAATGGTACCAAGATTTCAGTTCTGCTGTCGAGTAAGTGGAGGGAATTTCACCCACCCTTCTCTCGGAACCATGCTTGACAGCCTCCCATCACAAGGCTCTTCGCACTTAACTCTTTTGTTCATAAGTTTATATTCTTTATTAACCTAGACGTGGATAGGGTACAAATCCCTTTACCCAGGGTAAAAACTCATTTCTGTTGTGTGCCGCATACTCCACAAGCCATTCATACGCTTTGCTAAACTTCTTACCCTTGGAGAAGCGCTTGTACTTACGCATCACCCATCGGATCAGTCGCTCATTGATGTACTTTAAAACCTTGCGGAACTCAGACGGCAATAGTAACATCCGATTTCGTACTCCTAAATGCCTCTACTTAAAATTTATGGCACATGTGCCACTTTTTTTAAGTGCAAAGATATGCGAAAGTAGAGTTCTAACCAAAAATTTTTAGATTTATTATACTAAAAAGGTGTGCGCACTAGCCGCTCTATCCTTAGATTATAGGGCATTCTTGCTATTGGACAGGTAACAAACCTGACCTCCCAGTTATCTGTCTTTAGAAGCAAAAAGTGGTAGTTTTACCACTTTTCGTCACTTTCCCATTTTCTCGTTCCCAAAAAATGACATAAATGAGTTCAGGAGAGATTGTCTATACACGGACAATCTCCCCTGAACCGAAATACTACAAATGAATTGTGACTTTGTAATCACTGCATGTAGATCGAAAGGCCAAACAATAGATGTCGTCGAAAATTTTCTTTTTATCTCTCTCAAACATTTTCGACCTGTATGGTTGAAACAGTTTTATACCTCCTCGCAAGCCACCATTTCCGCTCCGCGGTAGATAACCACCAGCATGTGGAGCTTTGTAGTCTTTACTGCTTCTCTGACCATATCACTGTCCGCATAGCGAGAGATTTGAGCTGAAGCCTCCTCGAAGAGCTTTTTTACTTGCTCATCTGTGGTTTGGCTCTTGCAATATTTCAACTCGATGATATATGAATCTACCATGTCCTTGTAGATGTCACAGAGCGGAGAGAGGAAGATGTCGGCATAGCCGCCGTCATTGTCCAGCTCAGAGATGGGGCGATAGAACTTGTTCTGGCTTGTCATCGCCAAGGTGAAGCCGTGCACGAAAGCCTCTCCCTTCTGCTTGTCTCGCTGGGAGGAGTACTTCTTCAGGCAGTCGGCGATATACTCAAAGTATGGCTTGTATTCTCCATGATAAGCCAGTTTACTCTCCAGTTTACCCTTGCTATATCTATCATATACCAAATCGTCCTGCTTGGATGAACTGGCCAATCTCTATCAACGAAGTAAACAACAATGCAGCAGTTAGAGACTACAACAATCCAAGTTGTACTGATGCATACAAATAAAAATCCGAACAAGATTTAAATATCAATAAGGTGTATCCTTCTTGCCCAACATGTCGGGCAAGCGGGATACACCTTTTTCTTTTTATCTCCCTCAGTCTCAAATATTTTCCAATAATTCCTTGCATCTTTCAGAAGAAAAGCGTATCTTTGCAGTCGAATAGTATTAATCCTTTAAAATAGGAGGTAAATATGGAATTATTTGATAGCAAAAGACAAGAAAGGATGCAAGCTGTAATCAAAGAGATTACTGCTAGCAAAGAAAATGCGATAAAGTTTCTTAAGGAAGCAGGCATCCTGCTCCCTGATGGGCAATTAGCACCACACCTACGATGAAAGAGTCTCTATATTCAAGAAGATCCAACCTTGTTGTTGGGTTTCATGGCTGTGACAAATCTGTAGTGGATGCAGTGATTGCTGGCAAAACAGAACTTCTTGCTAGCGCCAATGACTATGACTGGCTAGGCAATGGTATATATTTTTGGGAAAATAATGAAGATAGGGCCTGGCAATGGGCTAAACAATTGTCAACAAGAAAAAGCTCCAGTGTAAAAGAACCAGCCGTAATAGGTGCAATTATAGACCTTGGCTATTGTCTGGATTTAACAGATAGTTTTTATTTGCAAGAATTAAAAACTTCTTATTCTGTACTCAAAGAACTTTATGCTGATGCTAACATGCCATTACCTAGAAATGAAACAATTGGCAAATCAACAGATTTGTTGATTAGAAAATTAGATTGTGCTGTTGTTCAAACAGCCAGAAGAATTAATGCAAAAGCCAACCAGCATCCTTACGATTCCGTGAAGGGTGTATTTTGGGAGGGGCAAGAACTTTATCCTAATGCGGGATTTAGAGAAAAGAACCATATTCAGATATGTGTCTGCAATCCAAACTGCATCAAGGGATATTTCCTGCCTAGAGGTATTAATCCAGATTATCCTAATCCATAACTATTACTCGTTTGTAAAAAACTACACGAACAGTTACAGATAGTAACAGCCAAGGCGGGCTGAATGAGCAATGAGCCACATAGCTCAGGACACCGCACTAGGTGAAATATCGCTATGCAAACTACACCCTATAAGGGCAAAAGCTTTGGTATATAATATATTCCATCAGCATTCTGTACTTTGATCTGGGAAAGGGAAAACTATAATGTAATAAGGTATATCCTTCTTGCCCCATACATCGGGCAAGCGAGGATACACCTTATTCTTTTTATCTTCCTCACCCTAAAAAATTTTCCAGTAAATCCTTGCATCTTTCAGAAGAAAAGCGTATCTTTGCATAAGATTAGCGAGGGTGATTTACAAGCAAAAAGTGGTAGTTTTACCACTTTTCGTCACTTTCCCATTTTCTCGTTCCCAAAAAATGACATAAATGGGCTCAGGAGAGATTGTCTATACACGGACAATCTCCCCTGAACCGAAATACTACAAATGAATTGTGACTTTGTAATCACTGCATGTAGATCGAAAGGCCAAACAATAGATGTCGTCGAAAATTTTCTTTTTATCTCTCTCAAACATTTTCCCAAGGAGAAACGATGGCAATAGTATTTATACAAATCGGTTTTTGATGGAATGTTTGAGAAACAAAGATCCTTTACGCATAGGAACATGTTGGCTCTTCGCAAATTTTGGTGCACATAGTGCTAAAGCTTAAGCGCAACCTTTTTCTCCAACAAGGTGATGGAGGCTCGTCCTGCCATAATTCGTTTTACTGTTTTTATCTTGCATACCGTTCCTTCAAGAATTCCATTGTTCCATTTGCTGGTAATGGAATTCTTGATGGCCTGGTAGTCGTCAAGCAAACCCATGGCAAACTTTTCTATTCCATCCACCCCACATCCAATGGCCATATTTATCCATTTGTATAGTCCCATTTTGTTCTCTCCACTCAATATCCCTTGAAATGTGGAGACAAAGTATTTCAAATCATACATGTTTTTTTGTTGCATGAAAATCTTGACAGATTCCGTCTTTGGTCTTGAATTAAAGTGTACAATTGCGTTCCAAAGATCATGCTCTTCCATTCGTATGCTTTCTTTTGATAGAAATTTCCTCATTCTTTCTTTGTACTCCCCATATTCATTTTTCCATTTCTCCCTCAGAATGGACAGCAACATTTTCATTGCATACTTTTTCCCCGAACCATGAACGCCCTTGACCACACCTGAGTATTCCAAAGTCTTTTTCTCTAAGATTCTATCTGATATGTACTTCACATTTTTATATACCCATAGTTGGCTAGGGTTGAGAAAACTCTCATAAGTTGCATCTAGCAGTTTCTTAATCTCGCAACTGCTATAGCCTGTTTTGTCATGGATATCCTTTATAGAGAGCTCTTGATTTACATGCATTTGAAGACACAACTTCCGCTTAGCCAATGTTTTAGCTTTTTCCACGTCTTTACTCATTGAGTCCAAAGATGCATAAATACCTTGTAGCACCCAGGATTGATCTAAGACTGGAGGTTTGGGACCAATTTCACTTTTGTCCAACAAACGTTTTCTTTCATGCAAGAAGCGGCTTTGGACTTGTGGGAAAAGTGCTTTCGTCAAATTTTCCATAATATGGAATTTGTCTGCGACAACAGTTGCTGCAGGAAGAGCCTTCTTTATAGCCTTGATGTAACACTTGCCCCTATCGCGAGTGATGGTGGACACATGATGATAGAGGCTCAGGACTTCAGCGACCTTTTCGGAGTCTCTAGAATCAATCAATTCCAACACTTGACCAGTGTCATGATTGACGATGGCACTACCATACGAATAGCCTTTCCTTTTAGCAAAATCGTCTATACCAATGTTGGTTGCCGTCCTATCTGAAGCTAGTTTTATATTCTTGAGATGATTGATACATGTGTTGGGGCAGCAATGTATTCCCATATCCGACAATATTCTGGAAGCTGAGACTGATGACATCTGTAAGTGCACTTGGTTCATTAGTCTTGTACAGTCAATGGAAAATCTAGCATACTTGTTGAGCCAATCGGGCTGTTGCTCTGTAAAGAAATGACCATCGGCCTTACAGTGAAATTTACGCATATACAAAATCAGTGTAAAACGTTTTCCACCGAGCGGAGGCATGGTTACTTTCCTTTTTTGCCAGCCACGGGTATGATGTGTCTCGATATGGCAACGATCACAGCAAGCGCAAGTAGACTTGCTTTTTAGCGTCAGTGCCACTTCATCCTCTGTGATGGTATAGTTGATTATAACGAAATTAGCAAAGTGGGGGATGAGGAAAGCAACGAGGTTTTCTCCCACTTCAAAAGCATTTAATTTTAAATCCGTTTGGTTGTTTCCTAAATTTTCTGTACCTTTGCAAATGTTAGCGATTGTCTCCATTGTAAGTCTTATTTTTTGAACACTAATAAACCTCAAATCCGCAACCTATAGGGTTTAGTGGGATTTTGCTTGCAAAGCGACAAAATTCATTTTATTGTACATATTTCTTGCACAACAGAAATGTCGCAGACACAAAATCCCCTTACCCCATAAAGCGACTTGAGGTAATACGCTGGTTTAACCAGAAAAGCATGGTCTTTAACCAAAGTCTGTCTTGAACAGGTTGGCATAAGCATTGTTGTCTGAGTAAATATTCAATACATGCCTACGTGATGTCTTAATCCATTTCGCAGGAACAGAGATGAACTTGAAAACAAAGGTCTTGATTCTGCTGGTGGCACGCAATCCAAATTCATGGGTTTTCAATCTCTGCATAATAGCTTTGTAGAAGTTTCTGATGAGAGCTGTCATAAGCAGGAATACAGTATTCTGTGCCATGAACGATTTTGGCAATCGATTCCAGCCAAAGCCATTGTTCATGTCATCGAAGATGCGTTCCTTGCCACCACGAAGATTGTAGAATTCCACGATGTCTCTTGCACTCGACTTGTAATCGTTAGTCAGTATACATCTGTAGGTATATTCGCCTTCCCAAATGTCAAGGTCTCCATCTATTCGCCTTTGTCTCTGTATGACAAGACGATACGGTTTTCCTTTCCATTTCTCAACAAGGATGGAATTCAGCTCAAATTCAATACCGTTGATTTCAACAGTTTTCCATCCAGTCAAGGCAAACATGGAATCGTAGAAGGAAGAGCATCTGTTGGCACGAATATAAAAATGCCTGCAATGAGCCTCTACCATATCTACGATTTCCTCCGAGCATGAGCCGCAATCCATGCGGGCACGGGATATATATACTTCTGATGCCTCCAGTCGCTTGAAGATTCTTTCCAAAGTCTCTCTTTGGTTGAAGCGCACGTTTGTGTTGCCGTCTCTATTTTCAATACCGACAATCATGTCGTTAATGACTGCCACACCTGGACTATAGCCCAGGAACTTCTTGTAGGTTGGTTTTGCATCATGCTTCTCTGTTTCAATGAACTGATGGTCAAAGTCAAAATCATACTCTTGACCGGATTTCAATTGACCAGTAGCAAGCAGGGCTTTGATCAATAAGCAGTTCATCTTGTCTGCAGTATTGAAATCATAGGAGTTGCCAGAAGCAGATTTATAGGTGATGTTCTTACAAGTCAGTTCTTCGATAGCACGCAATATGGTGTCTGCGCTGCAAGTGCGAAGAGTTGGATGAAGAGACAAATGTTTCATCAAGTGAGTTGTAACATCCTCAATACATGAGCCGCCACAAAGATATACGCACATCAGAGAGCGTAGAATTTCGCTATATTGATAACCAAACATAGTGCATCTCAATCCCAAGGTGGAATCTATGGTTTGAGCTAAAAGAGCATCAAATTGCTCCATAATAGAAAAAATTCCTCCAAAAGGAGTGAGTTTCTCAGATTTTATTTGTATCTTTGCCATGTCATATTAGAGTTTTGCTTGTCTTCTTTTCGCAACACTAAGGTAAGTGAAAATTCTGACATGGCAAAATCCTGGGCAACTTTTTGTTGCTCAGGCACTTATAAATAATGTTAAACTATAGTGTTGCGGAATTAAGGATAAACTTACATTTTTTGTCGGACAATCGCTAACATTTTATGTAAAACTTTCTTAAAGAATTCTGCAGTTGGGCATTATGTGCACCAAAATTTGCGAAGAGCCAACATGTTTTCTCAAATTAATTGCCACATTTGCCACGCTTATTATAAGTAGCTGATAATAAGATGATAACGGGTGGCAATAAGGGACTTTTCTATTGTCACCTTATTGCCACCTATTGCCACATTTCGCAAAAAACAGCGATTTTCGGGTGTTTTAGAGGCGTTTTGGGAGCTAAAAGGTTGAAAATATTGAGCAAAAACGCTTATTTTCTATTCAATTTTTCGTGTTTTTCTATGCTTTTTATCGAAAAACCTCCCACGATGCAGCAAAAATTACGTCCCGACGTAGCATTTGATACGTCCCGATGTAGCAACAGACGCGTCCCGACGTAGCTACAGATACGTCCGGACGTAATTTTTCGAAAAGATCTTTGGTATATTCCATTTTTATTATTATCTTTGCAGCGCAGTCCCGGTAAGGCCCTCTCCCAGATTATTCGATGCTGGTGATGACCCCGTTTTTTTTGTTTTTCTTTTTATTTCCCTCATTCTCAAACATTTTTCAATAATTCCTTGCATCTTTCAGAAGAAAAGCGTATCTTTGCAGAAGATTAGCGGCGCTCGGCAATCTGAAAGTAAACTTTCATTGCACTCGCTGGCATAATCTTTGCAGAAGATTAGTGGCGCTCGGCAATCTGAAAGTAAACTTTCATTGCACTCGCTGGCATAATCTTTGCAAAAGAAATGTTCAACTTTTAAAACAAGGAGGTAGAATATGGATTTATTTGATAGCAAAAGACAAGAAAGATTAGAGGCTGCAAGAAAGGCTTCTACTGCCAGTAAAGAAGCAGCACGTGCCTTTTTAATTAGGGCAGGAATTCTTTTACCTAATGGAGAAGTTGCACCACATTTGAGATAATTATGGATAAGTCTTTATATTCAAGGCGCTCCAACCTAGTAATAGGATTTCATGGCTGCGACAAGTCTGTTGTTGATGCCGTAGTTGCTGGTAAGACCGATCTTCTTTCCAGCACTAATGACTATGACTGGTTAGGAAACGGCATCTATTTTTGGGAAAATAATGAGGAACGAGCTTGGCAATGGGCTAAAGATTTAGCCAAAAGAAAGAACTCACAAATCAAAGAGCCTGCAGTTGTTGGTGCAATTATAGACTTGGGGTATTGTTTTGACTTAACAGATAGCACATATCTTCAGGAATTAAAGGCTGCTTATGAGTCTATGGTTACTGTTTATAAAGAATCAGGGATTGAATTACCGAAGAATACATCTATCGGAAATTCTACAGATTTATTGATTAGAAAATTGGATTGTGCAGTTGTACAAACTGCTTTAACATACAATCAGGATGCCAATGCCCATCCATACGATTCAGTAAAAGGAGTATTTTGGGAAGGACAGGAACTATATCCTAATGCAGGATTCAGAGAAAAGAATCATATTCAGATTTGTGTCTGCAATCCTAATTGCATCAAGGGTTATTTCCTTCCTAGAAGTATCAATCAGGATTATCCAAACCCATAATATAAAGAGCTAGAATATGGATTTATTTGATAGCAAAAGACAAGAAAGATTAGAGGCAGCTGCAAAAGCTGCTACGGCTAGCAAGGAAGCAGCAAAAGCTTTCTTGATTAGAGCTGGCATATTGCTGCCAAGTGGAGAAGTTGCCCCTCATTTAAGATAATAGATAATGGAAGAATCTCTATATTCTAGACGTTCTAATCTTGTTGTAGGTTTTCACGGCTGCGACAAATCAGTAAAGCGGCACTCGCCTTTTTAATTAGGGCGGGGGATGCTATTGGGCAGGTAACAAACCTGCCCTCCCTGTGCTTACTTGCTTCCTAAGGACTGCTCGAACAGATGCCTCTACTTAAAATTTATGGCACATGTGCCACTTTTTTTAAGTGCAAAGATATGCGAAAGTAGAGTTCTAACCAAAAATTTTTAGATTTATTATACTAAAAAGGTGTGCGCACTAGCTGCGCGAATTCAACAAGGTGGCTAAATCACCATTAGAAGAATGGGTTGAGCATAGAGCAGATATCTTCAATTATCGGTTTGACTGAAAATGAAATAAAAGAACTATAATATAATAAGGTGTATCCCCTCTGACCCAGATTTATAATCATGGATTCAAAAAACATGATATTGCTTTGATAGAATCTATTATTTCTGAGAATGAGGCGGTCATTATAGATAGATGGAAAGAATATTTTAATCAAAAATAAGATATTATGGAGCAATATAGAGTAAATCGCGTTTGGGTTGACGATGCCCATATTTGGGCAGAAACCCAAAATGGCTGGAAGGCTAACTATCCTTTCAGCCGTTGGAGCCGTCTTGCTAACGCCACACCTGCCCAGCGTAAGGCTTTCGTATTGAGCAGATATGGTATCCATTGGCCTGAATTAGACGAAGATTTATGCTTTGAAGGACTATTCGCAGATGCTGGCATATACAAACCGTCAAATGCAGAAGATGCTATTTATTATCAAGCATAATAATGCGGCTGAATAAGCGTAACGAGACGCCTCATCTGGCGCAAGGATACGACTGCGCTGGGGCAAAGATACAGATTAGGAGGTTCAAGCAGTCAGTATCTGAGGTTCTAGGAGACAGTATCTGAGGTTCAAGCAGTCTGCTTCTTGATGATTTCCACTAGGCTCGGCAGCTCTGCTGAGCCTAGTCAGCAGCTCTGCCGACAGCAGTCAGCAGGTCTGCCGAGCCTAGTGACAACACCTCATCAACATACAAATATATACTTTTAAAATACAACAAGGTGAAAAGATTTATAATGATACTATGCTTCATCTGCACATACACACTACAGATGGCGGCACAAACATGGATTGGAACTTGGGCTACGGCACCGCAGACTGTGGTGAAAGCGTTTATGCCCTATAATAACAACATGACAAACCGTTCGGTTCGCCAGATAGTAAAGGTAAGCGTAGGAGGCGACGTGATAAGACTGAAACTGAGCAACATCTACTCGATGCAACCCGTAGTGATACGCTCCATCTATATCGCCCACGCCAAAGACTCCTTCAAGATTGATGCCAAATCGGCTCAATACTTCAAGTTCGGCAACAGCTACAAGGCTACGATCCCTGCCGGCAGACAGATAGTGAGCGATGCCCTGAAGTTCAATCTCAAGAACCTGGAGCGCGTAGCCATCACCATCAACTACACCTCGGCTCCCGATGTGCCTACCGTTCACATGGGCTCACGTACCACCTCTTATATCATGAAGGGAGTAACCAATGCCCACTCCAACTTCGAAAAGGCTTTCCGCGAGAACCACTGGTACAACATCAGCGGCATCGATGTGTATACGATGAGCACCAACATGAGTGCCATCGCCATCATGGGCAACTCCATCACCGACGGCAAATGTTCTACGGATAATGCCCAGAACCGGTGGCCGGATGTTATGTCGGAGATGCTGCAGCTGAAACATAAGATAACCAACCAGGGTGTACTGAACCTGGGCATCGGCAACAACCGCGTAACCGTGCCGGGCGGTTTCGGGGCACTCGCCAAGGAACGCTTCGACCGAGACATTCTGATGCAGAGCGGCGTAAAGAAGGTTATTATCTTTGAAGGCATCAACGACATAGGTGCTGCCAAGAGCGGCAACAGCGAAACGGTAGCCCGCCAGATTATAGAGAGCATACAGGGAATGATGAGGAAGGCGAAGGCACGGAAGATGAAAGTTTATCTGGGAACTATCACCCCATTTAAGGGTGCCGGCTACTACAGCCACTTCCACGAAGCAGCCCGACTCTATGTAAACGATTGGATTCGAAGTCAGGCAAAGAAAGCAGATGGCATTCTAGACTTCGCCAAGCTGCTTCAAGATCCGAATGATGACAGAAGGATGAAGCGGGAATATGCCAGCGGCGACTGGCTCCATCCGAACCCGAACGGATACAAAGTAATGGGCATCTATGCCGCAGACATTATCAAATAAAAAAGCCGCCCTATTACAGGCGGCTTTTAATATATATAATAAGATGTTTTACTTCAAGACAATCTTGCAATCATCCAGGCTCTCTACGGTAGCGAGCGCCTCATAACGGATTCCCTCCTTGCGCAGGAAGTCACCACCATGCTGGAAAGCCTTCTCTATGATGAAACCCATCGCCTCAATCTTGGCACCAGCCTTCTCGCAAAGGTCCATCACACCCTTAGACGCATTACCGTTGGCAAGGAAGTCATCGATAAAGATAACACGGTCCTCAGGAGTAAGATAACTGTTGCTCACACAAACCGTATAATCGCGGTCCTTTGTAAAAGAGTGAACCACAGAGGTAATCATACCCTCCATAGTCTTAGGCTGCTTTTTCTTCACAAATACAACAGGAAGATTGGTCAGATAACCTACCATGATGGCAGGCGCGATGCCCGAAGCCTCGATAGTAATAATCTTGTTGTACTTGATGTCCTTGAAAAGGCGCACGAATTCCTTAGCTAAGTCCATCATCAGAATAGGGTCCATCTGATGGTTTACAAAGCTGTCTACTTTTAAGATTCCACCAGGAAAGCATCTGCCCTCCTGCATAATTCTTTCTTTCAGTAAATCCATTATGACTTGAACTTTAATATGGTTATTGGGTGCAAAATTACTACTTTTTTCGCAAACACGGAAGTTTATCGCCCAATAATTTTGTTTTGTCTGCAATTTACCGTAATTTTGCAGCAAAAATCATCGTGCAAGAGCAAGGAGTCACGGTCAACGAAAACTTTCCTCTCGTCATGAGCGCATAAAACATGGACACTTATACCTACTGGTTGCAAGGTTTCATCTATTATGACGATGCCACCCTCGCCGAGAAAAGCAAAACCTATAGGAAAAGTGTTATTCTTTTCTAGAAAATCAGCGAAAAGCAAGAAAATTCAATCGTTTTCGCTGATTTTCTAAGTAGTTTTTTTGGTATTATCCTAAAAAAAGCGTATCTTTGCAACCAACATTATAAAACTATCTTACAATGAGTTACGCAAATATCATAGGAAGAAATAAAGAGATAAACATACTCGATAGAATATACAAGTCAAAGAAATCTGAACTTGTAGCCATTTATGGCCGTCGAAGAGTAGGCAAATCTTATCTCGTAAGCGAATGCTTTGGAAAGAAGATTCTCTTCAAAGCAGTAGGTACTTATATTAAAGACGGAGACAAGGACTATGAGTCTTATCGTCAACTTCAACTTGCGCATTTCTATGATTCGCTAGTGATTGCAGGATTATCGACAAAGGAGTCGAAACCCACTTGTTGGAGAGAGGCATTTTTACTTTTGAGAAAAGTTCTGGAAGGAAAAAGAAACAGAAGGAAAATCATCTTTATCGATGAACTTCCATGGCTTGCAGGACCGCAATCATCAGAAATGATAGCAGAACTGGGATATTTTTGGAATTCATGGGCAGACAGTGAACGAAATATTATACTCATTGTCTGTGGATCGGCTACAAGTTGGATGCTTGATAATGTGATACATGACTATGGAGGTCTGCATGGAAGACTCACGGAAACCATCAAACTATTCCCTTTCACTCTAGCAGAATGCGAAAAGTACTACAAGAAAAATGGTTTTCATCTCTCACGCTATGAAATGTGCGTGAGTTATATGGCTATAGGTGGAATCCCCTATTATCTGGATAAGCTCCGCAACGACAGAACAATGACAGACAACATAGACAGCATATTCTTTGCTGATGAATTGATTCATCAGGAATTCAAAGATGTTTATACAGGACTTTATTCTAGCAAAGAAAAATACGTAGACATCGTCAAAGCTATTGGCAGCAAGTTCTATGGAATGACTCAATCAGAGCTTTCCAAGGCTACAGGTATCAAAACTGGAGGTACCCTGACAAAGCTACTTGACAACCTTAGAGAATCAGGAATTACGAGAGAGTATCCCCGCTATGGAAAGGAAAGAGTCGAAACCGTATATCAGCTAAAAGATTTCTTTTCTCTATTCTATCTGAGATTTGTTCATGGCAAACAAGTCAAACAAGGAGGATGGAACGCTATCCATGGGACAGCCACATTCTACACATGGGCTGGAGATACGTTTGAACTTTTGAGCATAGAGCATCTGCAAAACATACAAGACACTCTACGTATCCATTCGGTTGAAAGGAACTACAGTTGGTGTGGGAAAGCTGAAGACGGAAAAGGTGCTCAAATAGATTTAGTCATGGAGAGTAAAAGTACTCAAACAGATTATCTCTGCGAAATGAAATTTTCAACAGGTAATTTTACTATCACACAAGATGTCGAGGAGAATATACGTCACAAGATAGACGCTTTCGCAAATAGCAAGATGCATAACAAGACTCGCTCAATACAAACTGTTTTGGTGACAACAATAGGACTTAGTTCCAATATGCATGCAAGTATCATCAATCACCTGATAACTCTTGAGCAATTATTTCAACGATAAAATAGAAGAATAATAAAAGAGGACTGCCAGCGATGGGTGGTTCTCTTTTTTTAATGACCTCCAATGGTTAATTATCAATAATTATAAATACCTTTATTATATGCGTATTTATAATTTTAGTATCTTTGCACCACAAACTAAGTACAAATCGCTTAAGGAAATAGCAGTACATTAAACTATAAGAATATGAACCCATATATCAAACAATTCCCCGACCTCATGGCGGGCAAGAAAATCATGTACGTTCACGGTTTCCTCTCTTCTGCTCAGAGCGGCACCGTAAAGATGTTGCAGGAACTGATGCCGAATGCCACCCTCGTGGCTGAAGACATCCCGGTACATCCGGAAGAGGGCATAGAGATGCTGCAGAAGATGGCGGAGACTGAGAAGCCTGACCTCATCATCGGTACCTCGATGGGAGGCATGTATACCGAACTGCTGAAAGGATTCGACCGCATCCTCGTAAACCCTGCCTTCGAGATGGGCAATACGATGAGCAGCATGACCGGCAAGCAGGAATTCCAGAACCCGAGAAAAGACGGAGTGAACGAACTGATGGTTAACAAAGGCCTCATCAAGGAATACCGTGACTTTACCGAGCGTTGCTTCCAGGACATTACTCCCGAGGAGCAGCAACGTGTTTATGGTCTCTTCGGCGATGCTGATCCGCTGGTCCATACCTTCGACCTCTTCCACGAGCACTATCCACTCGCCATCCCATTCCATGGCGAGCACCGACTTATCGACAAGGTAGCATTCCACTATCTCTGTCCGGTTATCCGATGGATAGACGACAAGCAGAACGGCAAGGAGCGCCCTATCGTATACATAGACTTCGATGCCCTGCACGACAGTTACATGAAGGCAACCAGCTCGATGCACAAGGCTTACGAGATGCTGATAGAGCATTACAACGTATACATCGTAGCCCCAGCGCCAACCAACGACCATGAATACATGGCGAAGGTACAGACCTGGGTGGAGGAATATCTCTCTACCCCAGCCTACAACCACATCATCTTCTGCAACCAGAAGAACCTGCTCTACGGCGATTACTTCATCGACCCTAGCCCATGCGATGGTTTCATGGGTACGACGATAGAATACGGCAGCGATGAATTCAAGACCTTCGAAGAAATCATCACCTTCTTCGAAAGACTGGGAGGACAGTGATTTAGTTAATAGTTTATAGTTAACAGTTTATAGCAAAAAAGGTGCAACTCACTTTCTTACTTGTGAGTTGCACCTTTTTATATATAAATATCTTCACTTATTATGCCTTATCCAGATTCTTCGGCAACACGAGGTTCAGGATAACGGCGAGCAGGAAGACTACTGCCACACAGTTATCTGCAAAAACGGTGCGCACAATCTCTGGGAAGATGTTGAACATACCTGTTGCAGATGTGAATCCGAGACCAACGCTGAGCGAGAGGCTCACGATGACCATGTTGCGCTGAGAGAAGCCTGTACGCGCCATCATGCCGAAACCGGCAAAGAGGATGCTACCAAACATCATGATGGTACAGCCGCCCAATACAGCCTGAGGAATCGTAGTCAATACATAACCGATAGCTGGGAAGATACCACCGATAATCATGATGATGGCACCCATGGCAATGGTAAAGCGGTTCACTACTCCTGACATCGCTGCCAAACCCACATTCTGGCTGAAAGAAGTGATAGGAGTACAACCGAAAAGACCGGAAACCGAACTTACGAAACCATCGCAGCAGACTGCCGCTCCCATCTCCTTGGTCTTAGGATCACGCTTCAACGCACTGTTGCAGAGCGCAGAAGTATCACCAATCGTCTCTGTGGCAGAAACCAGATATACTGCTACCACCGAGAGAATAGCACCGATATTGAATTCAGGAGTGAATGGCAAAATCTTTGGCAAAGCTACGATAGAGAGACCAGAAAGTCCACTGAAATCTATCATTCCCATAAACAGAGCCAGAACATAACCTACCAGCAGTCCTACCAATACAGAGAGTGAACGCAAGAAACCCTTGGCGAAAATCTGACAAAGCAGACAAGCCAGCAAAGTGACAGAACCCACAACCCAGTTGTTCATGCTACCGAAATCAGCTGCACCCTGACCACCCGCAAAAGAGTTGGCACCAACAGGAAGGAGCGAGAAACCGATGGCTGTTACCACGGTAGCGGCTACTACAGGCGGAATGAGCTTGATCCAATACTTGGCGAAAAGTCCGAGTGTTCCTTCTACCAGACCACCAATGATGACAGCGCCTATCAAAGTACCCATACCATGAGCACCGGCAATGGCGATGGCAAGTGAAAGGAAGGTGAAGGAGATACCCATCACGATAGGAAGGCGAGAACCGATACGCCATACCGGATAAAGCTGCACCAAGGTACCGATACCAGCTATGACCATACAGTTCTGGATAAGCACGGCGCTCATCGAACTGTCCAGACCTATCGCACCAGCGAGAATCATGATTGGCGCAATATTGCTGACGAACATCGCCAGCACATGCTGAAGGCCAAATGGGAGTGCTTTACCTACGGGCACTCTGCCGTCTAATTTGTAGAGATTTTCTATTGACTGTTCCATTGTCGTTATAATAATTAGAGAATTTCCATTGTCCATCAATTCAGGGTCTTTTCTGAATTTGGCGGCAAAATTACAAAGAAAATCTGAGAAATCGTTCCTTTTCTCCATTTTTCTCTATCCCGCATGATAGAATACAAGAAGAATCTACGAAAAAAGGAAGGCTGCGGTTCATATTCCGTGCAACCTTCCCTTTTTATCTTATCTCATTAATACTCCGTCTTTTCCGCATTTTCCTCCCACATGCGGAAGGCACCGAGCGCCTCATCGCGCATCAGGGCAATCATCGGCTTGTGGCGGTCTTCTATCTTGCGGTCTATCTCCTCGTAGATAAACTCATCATCGAAACCTATCTTTGCCGCATCCTTCCGGTCGTTGGCATAATAGATGCGGTCGAGATGTGCCCAGTAGATAGCACCCAGACACATCGGGCATGGCTCGCAAGAGGTATAGATTTCGCAACCTTCCAGATTGAAGGTCTTCAGTTTGCGGGTAGCCTGTCGGATACAGTTCACTTCGGCATGAGCCGTAGGGTCGAGGTCGATGGTTACACTGTTGGAAGCCTCAGCGATGATAATACCGTCCTTGGCAATCACAGCACCAAAAGGTCCGCCCCCCGTCTTCACGCTATTCTTTGAGAGCTCAATGGCTCTATGCATCAATTCTTCTTTTGTCATTGTTTAATATTTTTAGATTAATAATACCCCTTCTTTTCAATTGGGGGCTACAAATATACAAAAAAGAAATGATACGGTAAGCATTTCTTGCGTTATTTTTTAGTACTTTTGCTGCAAAGATACACTTTTTGGCACGAACGCCCTAAATTTCCTTAAATACGCATTCCTGTTCAACAGTTAATTATCAATAATTATAAATACCTTTATTATAAGAGTAGTTATAATTTTCGTAACTTTGTAGCCTATGAATCAAAACAATATCAGCGCCGCAGAACTCTTCCTTAGGGTAAGAGAACTTTTGATACTCCCCGAACTGGAGCCGAAGACACGCAACAAGATGATGCACGATACGCTCATCCTCTGCTGCCACGAAGGAGTGAAGGAAACGAAACAGGCTTTCGGTAACCTTTTCTCCCAGGTGGATTATCTCTGTAAGGCTCACGGCATCAAGGTGGCAGACAAGATTGCCATCCAGACCATGCGCCGGCACAGTAATTCGCAGGAACCACTCTCAAGCGAAGATTTGAAATATGATGCACGTGCCCTAGCCATCTTCATCTCTGCCGTATTCGGAGTGGATGTTCCCCACGAGCTGAACGTGCTCATTCCCCATACCAACCGCCCTTATCAGAAAGGACTGGAAATCAACAACCGCCGCATCCGCTGCATCGTGAAGAACTGGGACAGCGATTTCATCCGCGTGGATATTGACCAAGATGCTGACGAAGAGGAATATCTCGTTCAACTGAAAGATGAAGAGAACCATATCGACCATACCTACCTCTGGGATATCCTGAAGGAAGGTATGCAGCTCAACCTGCTCGACTGTCAGGTAAAGCAGCCCGTCATCACCCCCCGACTCATCGTGGTAGAACCCGATTATCTGGTAGATATCAGTAGTATCGCCACCTGCTTCACGGCTTTCGGTCATCATCCCCTGCTCTATCTGCTGAACCAGATGAAGCCCCGCGCCAACACCCAGGCTACCCTGCTCGGTAACTTTGCCGGTGCGGCGCTGGATGACATCATCAATACAAACGGCAAATACCAGATGAACGAAACCATAAAGACGAATTTCAGGGAGAAAGCACTGGAGTTCTGCACCTGTCCCTGGTTTGATGCCAAGAAATTCTATACCGATGCCAACCAGCAGGCATTCAATCTGCAGCAGGTAGTGGATATTCTCTTTCCCCGCACCGCATCGCAGGCACAGATGTCAGCCTTCCGTGGCGAAAGTCTTTACGACAGGAAGAAAGCCATCCTCGAACCTTCGTTCGTCTGCGAAGCACTCGGCATACAGGGACGTGTGGACCTGATGACCACCGACTGCAAACTGCTGGTGGAGCAGAAATCGGGACGCAACATGAATATCGAAACCCATCAGGTAGATCCGGGTTATCACAGTTATCAGCTGGAGCCCCACTATGTACAGCTGCTGCTCTACTATGGCGTATTGCAGCACAACTTCAAGCTGAGCAACGACCGCGTGAATATCCGTCTGCTCTACTCCAAGTATCAGCCGCAAGACGGACTGATGGTGGTAGCGTATTACCAAAAGCTCTTCAAGGAGGCCATCGAATACCGCAACCAGCTCGTTGCCGCCTCCTTCGAGATAGCCAAGGAGGGATTCGAGCATGCACTGAATGAATTTACCCCCGAAGTTTTGAATGTGGCAGGTACCCAGGACTTCTTTTACAACAAGTATCTGAAGCCGCAGATAGAAGCCATCACCAGTCCGCTCCACAACCTCACCCCATTAGAGGAGGCTTACTTCTGCCGCATGATGACCTTCGTGTTGCGGGAACAGATGATCAGCAAGGTGGGCGCACAGGAAGGAACGAACACATCCAGTTCCGACCTCTGGACCATGCCACTCGCCGAAAAGAAAGATGCCGGCAATATCTATACCGACCTGCACATCATCCGGAAGGAACAGAGCAGCGCAGGAAGCGGATATGATACCATCACCCTGAACGTGCCCGACCAGGGAAAGGACTTCCTGCCCAACTTCCGTATCGGCGACATGGTGTATCTCTATACCTACAAGCTGAAGGAAGAACCCGATGTGAGAAAGGCTATATTATATAAAGGTGTACTGCAGGAGATTCACAGCGATGAGATTGTGGTGCATCTCACCGACGGACAGCAGAATGCCGATATCTTCGAGATGAATCTGCCTTACGCCATAGAACATGGAACGAGCGATGCATCAACAGGCGGAAGCATACGTAACCTGCACCAGTTTATCTGTGCACCCAAGGAGAAACGCGACCTGCTGTTAGGGCAGCGTGCCCCGCAAAGAGACGCCTCGCTGTCATTGACCAGACATTACGATGATGTACTGGACGACATCATTCTCCGTGCCAAGCAGGCACAGGATTACTTCCTGCTCGTGGGACCTCCGGGAACAGGAAAGACCAGTCGTGCCCTGAAGTTTATGGTAGAAGAAGCATTGAACGATGGAACGGGAATGCCGACAGCAGAAAGCATCGCCTCGGGAGGCAAGACGGCTCAGCAGCCTGCATCCTCCATCCTCCTGATGAGTTATACCAACCGAGCCGTAGATGAAATCTGCGAGATGCTGGTAGATTCGGGCATCCCATTTCTTCGCCTCGGCAGCGAGTACTCCTGCGATGAGCGGTTCCGCCCTTATCTGATAGAGAAAGCCATCAGCGACTGTCCGAAACTCGAAGCCATCAAACAATATATAATAGGAACGCGTGTAATCGTGGGCACCACTTCGATGATGACCTCCAAGCCGTTCATCTTCTCGCTGAAGCACTTCAAGCTTGCCATCATCGACGAGTCGAGCCAGATACTGGAGCCTAATCTCATCGGTCTCTTATCAGCAGTGGATAAGTTCATCCTCATCGGCGACTACAAGCAGTTGCCAGCCGTGGTGCAGCAGAGCGAGCAGGATTCAGGTATTCCTACCATCAACGACAGTCAGAAAGGTGGCATCATCGACATGAGCATCCTGCAGGACATCTGTCTTACCAACTGCCGCAACTCCCTCTTCGAACGTCTGATTCATTGGGAAGATCACGAAGAGCGCAGCGAATTCGTCGGCATTCTGCGCCGCCAGGGCAGAATGCATCCCGAGATTGCAGAGTTTCCTAACCGGATGTTCTACCGTCGGGAGAAACTGGAACCCGTGCCATGCCCACACCAGTTGGAGACGGAGCTGTCATATACTCTCCCATCAGAAGATGCGCTCGACGACCTGCTGAAGGAGCACCGCATGATATTCCTTCCATCCGAGTTCTGCAAGGAACCGAATGTATCCGATAAGAGCAATGCCAACGAGGCAGCAATCGTGGTAGACCTGCTTCGCCGCATCCACCGCTTCTATGGAGAGCGTTTCGATGCCAAGAAGACGGTAGGCGTCATCGTTCCTTACCGCAACCAGATAGCCATGGTGCGCAAAGGAATCGAAAAGCTCGGTATTCCGGAACTGGAGAAAATTAGTATCGATACCGTAGAGCGGTACCAGGGCAGCCAGCGAGATGTCATCGTCTACAGTTTTACCATCCAGAACATCTGGCAGCTCGACTTCCTTGCCGGCAACAGTTTCGTAGAAGACGGCGCCATCATCGACCGCAAGCTGAACGTAGCCATCACCCGTGCCCGAAAGCAGATGATTATGACAGGCAACCCGGAGATATTGCGCAATAATCAGATTTTTAGCGAATTAATGAACTATGTGAAGGAAAAAGGAGGATATTTTTAAATTTTCCCCCAAAAAATTTGGTAATACGGAAATAAAGTCCTATCTTTGCATTCGGATTATACACAAAAGGATAAACAAGAGACATAAATACAGATATAGGATTCCGGTGCTTCACTGGCACTGGAATTCTTTATTTTTTATGCTACTTGCCAACCGATTATTAATAACATTAAAACAACAAGAAAATTATGGCTTACATGTCACAAGAAGGCTACGACAAACTCGTAGCTGAGCTGAAACAGCTCGTATCTGTAGAGCGCCCTAAGGCATCAGCCGCAATTGCTGAAGCCCGCGACAAGGGTGATTTAAGTGAGAATTCTGAGTATGATGCCGCTAAAGAGGCACAGGCTCATCTGGAAGATAAGATCAATCGCCTGAAGCTCACCATTGCCGAGGCCAAGATTATCGATACCAAGCAGCTCAGCACCGACAGCGTGCAGATTATGTCGAAGGTAGAGATGACCAACATGGCTAACAAGGCAAAGATGACTTATACCATCGTGAGCGAGAGCGAGGCAAACTTGAAGGAAGGCAAGATTTCCATCAAGACTCCTATTGCACAGGGATTGCTCAACAAGAAGGTAGGTGAGATTGCAGAAATCAAGATTCCTCGCGGCACCATCAACCTTCGCATCGACAAGATTTCATTTGAATAAAACGGAATAAAAGGAACTATCATATCGGCAGCGATGCCCGTATGACGGTTCCTTTTATGTTATATGTAAGCCTACCCGATATACTCTATAGAAAATGAAAGTAGCCGATGCAACGACATCAAAAAGAGAATAAGATAATATGAATTGTAAATTATAAATTATTAATTATAAATTGATTAGCGATTATGGCAAGCATTTTTTCAAAGATTGCAGCAGGAGAGATTCCTAGCTACAAGTGTGCAGAAAGCGACAAGTTCTATGCTTTCCTCGACATTAGCCCTATCGGCAAAGGTCATACTCTGGTAATTCCCCGCAAGGAGGTGGATTACATCTTCGATATGGAAGACAAAGACCTGGCTGAGTTTGAGGTTTTCGCCAAGAAGGTAGCCAAGGCTATCAAGGCAGCCTTCCCATGCAAGAAAGTGGCGCAGGTTGTTTTGGGTCTGGAGGTTCCTCATGCCCATATCCACCTCATCCCAATGAACAGCGAAGCTGATGTAAACTTCCGCAAGGAGCATCTCAAACTCACAGAAGAAGAGTTCAAGGAAATTGCTGATAAGATTTATACAGAATTCAAGAAACTTTAAATGCAAGAAGTTTCAAACATAAAAAGAGCTGCGAATATGCTTCGCAGCTCTTTTTATATCTTTATTTCATAAGCTCTTGCTTAGACGAACTCATCGCCTTTCTTCATCTGCACCTCGTTTACATATTTACGCACCAGGGCAGAAGAATCTTCTTTCTTGCATATCAACAATACATTGTCATTCTCGGCTACTATGAAACCATCCAGTCCGTTCAATACAGCCAGCTTTCCTTTAGGCAACTTGATTACATTGTTGTGACAATTCTCCATCATCACATCGCTGTCAACAACCACGTTGTCATCGCTGCTCTTCTGCATCGCCTCGTAGATACTGTGCCAGGTACCCAGATCAGCCCAGCCGAAGTCACACTTCATCATATAGACATTGCTAGGTTTGTCAAGCACTCCGAAATCTACTGATATATTAGGATAAGAAGAGAAGCTCTCTTTCATGTATGCATTCTCTGTCTCCACACTGAATTCGGGATACTGTTTATCGTAATTACGGAGTACAGGGGGCAGAATCTTGCAGAAACACTCACGCAGATACTTCACATTAGAAAGGAATAAACCCGTATTCCAATAGAACTCTCCACTCTCTACAAAAATCTTGGCAAACTCTCTTTCCGGTTTCTCTGTAAACGACTGCACCTTGTACAATCCGTTGCCGATAGCTTCACCCATCTGAATATATCCATATCCAGGTTCAGGACGGGTTGGTTTCACACCCATCGTCAGGAAACGGTCATGTTCTGCCACAAAAGCCAGACCTTCCAATACGTTTTCCCGGAAAGCATCTTCATTGAAGATAGCCTGATCCGAAGGAGTGGCGATGATGCAGGCATCAGGATTGAGCATCGAGATGCGATGATTGGCCCATGCCATGCTAGGTGCCGTATTGCGATGAATAGGTTCCGCCAATATCCGTTCTGCAGGAACCTCAGGCAACTGTTCCTTTACCAGTTGAACATATTCTTCATTTGTGTTGATAAATATATGGTCGGCAGGCACAATCTTTGCCATACGGTCAAAGGTTTGCTGAAGCTGGGTGCGCCCCACTCCAAAGAAGTCGACAAACTGCTTCGGATAGTTGCTGCGGCTGCAAGGCCAGAGTCTGCGGCCCTTACCTCCCGCCAATATCACACAATAATTATTTCCGTTACTCTTCATATCTTGAGTCTAATATTTTGTTGGTTTTCAAAATTCATCTGTAAAGTTAGTGATTATCCGTGAAAGTGCCAAAGATTTTCTTGAAATTTAATAAAGTGGACTATAAAAACAACAAAAATTTAATGTTTCTGCATTAAAAATGCATTTTTAGAAAAAAAAGTCACCAAAAAGTTTGTCAGTTCAAAAATTATTAGTACCTTTGCAACCGCAAATAAGCAAGGTAGTATTTGCCCAGATGGCGGAATCGGTAGACGCGCTGGTCTCAAACACCAGTGGAGCAATCCATCCCGGTTCGATCCCGGGTCTGGGTACCAAGATGGAGAGAAGTTTTACTTCTCTCCTTTTTTCGTTTATATACCTTATTATATATACACATTTATCCCTGCATATCTACCCACTTACATCCTATCATATCCCCCATTCCACGAAAACGTTTACAGCGATTTATTTAGAATAAGCCTTTCTATTTTTGGCTTTTCAAAAGATAATATTTATCTTTGCAGAAGAAATAGCTTATATATAATAACCCAACAAACCGAAAAAATAGATGAAGAAAATTTTTAGCATGGTATGTGCTTGCTTGTTGGCGCTAAGTGCCCAGGCAACCGACATCAAGAAGTATGATGCTCTATATGAGAATCTGCCATTCCAGATGGAAAAGGTAACCCGTCCACAGTTCCCAGCCAATGAGGTAAACCTCAAGGACTTTGGTGCCATTGGCGACGGCTCTTCTCTCTGTACCACAGCCTTTGCCAAGGCTATCGATACACTGACTCAGAAAGGCGGCGGCAAACTCATCGTTCCACAGGGCGTATGGTTCACAGGTCCTATCGTATTGAAGAGCAATATCAACCTGCATCTCGAAAAAGGTGCAGTCATCCTTTTCTCACCAGATGATGCCCTCTACCCTTTTATAGAAACATCGTTTGAGGGTTTGGATACACGCCGCTGCCAGTCGCCTATCTCTGGTCATCATCTTACCAACGTGGCAATTACCGGTCAGGGCTGCATTGACGGAAACGGAGAATACTGGCGCCCATTGAAGAAGCAGAAGGTTACCGCTGCACAGTGGAAGCAGATTACTTCACGTGGCGGTGCGTTCAAGAGAGCCGACTACTGGTTCCCATCAGAAGGTGCATTGAAGGCAGACAACAGTGCCAACATGAATGTGCCTAAAACTCCAGCTTCAGAAGAAGAATGGAACGAGATCAAGCGTTTCCTCCGCCCTGTAATGATCAGTCTCGTAAGCTGCAAGAACGTTTGGCTCAATGGTGTTATCTTCCAGAATTCACCTGCATGGAACATCCATCCGCTGATGTGCGAGAACGTTCTTATAGAAGATGTATTGGTCCGCAACCCTTCTTACGCTCAGAATGGTGATGGTCTTGACCTGGAGAGCTGCAAGAATGCACTCATCGTCAACTCTACTTTCGATGTAGGGGATGATGGTATCTGCATCAAGAGCGGTAAGGATGCTGACGGAAGAAAGCGCGGCATTCCTTGCGAGAATGTCATCGTAAACGGCTGTACCGTATTCAAGGGGCACGGCGGTTTCGTTGTTGGCAGCGAGATGAGCGGTGGCGTAAAGAATATCAAGGTGAGCGACTGCCAGTTCCTCGGCACCGATGTAGGTCTCCGTTTCAAGAGTACCCGCGGTCGTGGTGGCGTAGTAGAGAATATCTACATCGACAACATGTCAATGTTTGATATTCAGACAGATGTCATCACCTTCGACCTTTACTACGGTGGCAAGTCTGCCGTTGAGGTTCTCAACGATGGCGATGAGGCTAAGAGCCAGAAGGTACAGAAGTTCAAGGTAGACGAGACAACACCTTGCTTCCGCAATATCGACATCAACCATGTCATCTGCCGCACAGCCCGTCGTGCAGCTTACTTCAATGGTCTCCCAGAGATGCCGGTAAGCAATATCCACATCAAGGATATGGAGGTAAACAATGCAGAGCATGGTATCGTCATCAACCGTACCGATGGTGTGAAGCTTGAGAACATCAAGGTAAGTGCAAAGACCCACACCTTCGATGCCAAGAACTCAAAGAATGTAACTGTCAACGACAAGACATACAAGAAGATTGACGAGAAGGGTATTACCCTCGATTTCTAATCTCGTTCTGACAAGATAAGACAGATAAGAATATCCGCTGTATCTGTCAGAAACAACAAAGAAGAAACAGGCTGTTGGAGCACAAAGTTCCGACAGCCTGTTTTTAGTTTTATCAGCAACTATTTCCTTACAAAGGCTACACTTTTTGCCCCAAAAAGAAAAAAACACGCTTTTTCTTAAAATAATTTAGTTTTTTCTTGGTAGTATTAAATCTTTTTTATACTTTTGTAGTCGATAAATAAATGACGCAACCTAGAAATTTAAACTTAAGAAACTTTCCTCTTGGATTCTTTTTATATAGATTCAGCCGAAGTTTTTTCAGATGTTAGAAGACGCAATAAATAATTTAAGAAAATTCTGGTAATAGGCTCCTATATATTATATAATAATGTGTAGCATGCTTAAAGGCCTAATTTACATAAACAAAAACAAATAGTAAAATTTTAAAAGTTAGTTACATGGTGAACGCAATCAAAAAATTGTGTAAAGTCTGCCTAGTAACGACAATGGTGTTAACACCATCTTCTGTCCTCGCACAGAACGTCGTGAAAGGTACCGTGCTGGACGCAAACAACGAGCCAGTGATCGGAGCATCTGTCATCGAAAAGGGCAACCCTAAGAATGGCACAGTTACTGACCTCGATGGTAATTTTACGCTTAACCTGAAAGCCGGCAAGACTGCCGTTATCTCTTACATCGGTATGGTGGCACAAGAGGTAAAAGTGGGGGGGGCAAGCCCAAACCATCGTATTGAAGGATGACAACAGTCAGCTCAACGAAGTTGTCGTTGTCGGTTATACAAGTAAAGCCCGCAAGGACCTCACCGGTTCTGTAGGTTCAATCTCTGGACAAAAGCTTGCTGTTGTTCCAGTGGCTTCTGCTGCTGAGGCATTAGCAGGTAAGATTGCCGGTGTGCAGGTTACCACAGTCGATGGTGCACCTGGTGCCGACATCAATATCCGTATTCGTGGTGGTTCAGCCATCTCAAGTTCCCAGGACTCTAAACCTTTGTTTATCGTCGATGGTTTCCAGGCTGACAACATCAACGACATCCCTCCTACCGATATTCAGAGCATCGATGTATTGAAGGATGCTTCCCTCACCGCTGTTTATGGTGCACGAGGTGGTAATGGTGTAGTTATCGTTACTACAAAATCTGCACAGGCTGGTAAGGTGAAGGTTGATTTCAATGCCTATGGTCAGCTCTCTTGGCTGGCAGGCAAGCAGGAAATGCTGGATACTTACGAGTTCGTCAAGTATCAGTTGGACGGAACCTATGACAGCAACAGCAAGAAGTACGCATTCCGCCGTGACTTCGGTAACCCTAACGACCTTGACATCTACAAGACAAAGACAACCCACGACTGGCAAGATGAGCTGATGGGCGACCCAGCCTTGACCCAGATGTACAATGTTACCGTAAATGGTGGTAACGAGAAGTTGCGTTTCAGCACCTCTCTCACCCAGCACAACCAGGATGGTATCATCTCAAATTCTGGCGTTCGCCGTACCAACATGAATACCAAGATCAATGTCAAGTTGGCTAAGAACGTTAACCTCTTGGTAAACCCTCGTTTTACTTATCGTCGTGACCTCGGTGCAGGTGCCAGCGGCATCGGTACAGGTGGTTTGGTGGGCGTATTGAACTACAAGCCAACCAATGGTCTCCGCGAGTTTACCAGCTATGATGACGAGTGGCAGGACTTCTCTGTAGAACGTTACTGGAAACTGGCTAGTCCTTTGGACGACATCAATCAGAATTATCTGCTGAAGCATTCTTACAGTTTCACCAACCAGGCTAGTCTCACATGGGAAATCATTCCTAACCTGACCTTCCGTTCAGACATTGCCCAGTTCTGGTCATTCTCAGACAACAACCGTTTCTACGGCTATCTGACAGATGAGGCTGCCAAGAACGAGAACATGCCTGTGGCTCAGATTACAAACACCCGTGGTTTCAAGTATACATGGACAAATACCCTGAACTATAGCTTAACCCTGAAGGAGAAGCACAATTTCTCTTTCTTGCTCGGTCAGGAAGTTCAGCATACACAAACCACAACCAACTATCAGGCATCCCGCTATTTTCCACAGAGCACATCTCCAAGATATGCTTTCAACAACATGGGTCTGGGTTCTGCATACGCCAGCACATCAAGCGTAACAACTCCTAACCGTATTGCATCTTACTTCGGTCAGATCAACTACAACTATATGCACAAGTACCTGCTCTCAGGTACCATGCGTGCTGATGGTTCTACCCGATTCGCTCCAGGTAACCAGTGGGGTTACTTCCCTTCTATCTCTGGTGCATGGGTTATCTCTGAAGAGTCTTGGTGGAACAAGGACGTTGTTGATCAGTTGAAGATCCGTGCAGCTTTCGGTCTTTCAGGTAACAACAATATCGGTGATGACCGTTGGCGCTATCAGTATAACATCAATGCACAGGGTGGTCCTAGCTGGGGCGAGAGCACAACAACCCAGAATGGTGACAAATATTATGCATCAGACGGTTTGTTCCCTAACAACAAGATTAAGTGGGAGACTACAGTAACCCGCAACCTGGCTGCTGATATTTCTCTCTTCAAGGGTCGCATCACCCTTACACCTGAAGTTTACTGGAACACCACACGCGACTTGCTCTACAAGTGCCAGATTCCTACCACAACCGGTTACTCACAGCAGTGGCAGAACGTAGGCCGCGTATCCAACAAGGGTTTTGAGCTTTCTATCAATGGCGATATCCTCCGCGGTAAGGACTATGTTCTCTCTGCTAACTTCAACATGGGTATGAACAAGACCAAGGTAGAGAAGATTAACGGTACAGACGCTTACATCCCTGGTAAGTCATGGGATTCAGAGGATAACTTCCGCCTCGTAGAGGGTAAGGAAGTAGGTCTTATCTATGGTTATGTATTCGAAGGCCTTTATGGTTTCAATGAATTCCACAGAAATGGCTTCAGCTATGCAGCCAATGATGAGGCATACCTGGCAGAAAACCCTGGCGTACAGGAGAAGCCAACCGTTACAGGTCTGTTTGGTACAGCTCCTGGCCGCATCAAGCTGAAGGATATCAACGGTGATGGCAAGATCGACATCAACGACCGTACTGTAGTTGGTAATACCAACCCTAAGGTACAGGGTGGTTTCGGTTTGTCAGGAAAGTGGAAGAATTTCGACTTCACAGCCAACTTCACCTACATGCTCGACTTCGACGTGATCAACGCTACTGCATACCAGCTTTCATCAGCAAAGGGTGCCAGCCAGATCAATCCTCGCAACGTATTGAAGAAGTTTGACTATAACAACCGTTGGGTTTATCATGGAGATATCTACATCGAGAATGCAGATGGAACCAAGAGTATCTACAACCTCAACGAGTGCCTGTTGGGCAATTCACAGCACATCGATTACCTCGATATTTACGAAGAGCTCAATGCCGGTAAGACCTTGTGGAACCCACAGGATGTAACCAAGAACTACACCCTCTCTAATTTCGTAGAAGATGGTTCATTCCTCCGTCTCAACGACTTGACAATCGGTTACACATTGCCTACAACCCTTACAAAGAAGTGGGGTATCTCTCGCCTCCGTTTGTATGTTACAGGCTCTAACATCTTCTGCATCACCGGCTACTCAGGCTATGACCCAGAAGTTGACATTCAGAATGGCTTGACACCTAACGTTGACTGGAACCGCTACCCACGTAGCCACAGCTACCTCTTCGGTGTGAACCTTTCATTCTAAACTAGGTATATAATATATAATAAGGAAATACAATATGAAAATTAAAAATATATTGATGTGCAGTCTGTTGCTGGCAGGCTTGTCTTCCTGCAACGACTACTTGGATGTAGACGCTCCTTCTAAGGTGACCGACAAACAAGTGTTCAGCAGTACAGAAGAAGCCGACCGCTTGTTGAATGCGGTTTACCAGTCTACTTGTAGCGGTAGCACATACGGTAACGCATACCTCACAACCTTCAACTTCAACAGCGATGTAGAATTCTCTACTTCTTCTGCCGAAGAGCAAAGCGTAAGCCACAACGACTGGAAGCAGTTTGACGGTGAGGCAGATGGTAGCAGTATCAAGAGCACCTGGGATGCGGCTTACCAGACTATCGAGCGTGCCAACAACTTTGTAAACGCAGCAGAGAAATCTTCACTCTACGGCAATGCAGACCTCGACCAGATGATTGGTGAGGCAAAGTGTATCCGTGCTATGAACTATCTCGACCTGGTGATTCTCTGGGGAGATATCCCTTTCACCTTCACCCGTACTTACGATCAGGAATCTCTGATCATGCCTATGGGAAACCGTGATGAGATTCTTACAGCTCTTATCAACGACCTGAAGCAGGCTGCGCCAAAGATGAAGAAGGCTAAGGAAATCACAGAAGGCGTAGAGCGCTGCTCTAAGGAGTTTGCATGGTCTCTCATTGCCCGTATCTCCATGTTCCGTGCCGGTTATTCTCTCCGCCATGGCGAAGATACAAAGGCTGCAGGTACCATGGAGCGTGCTGCTGACTATGAAGAGTATTACAAGATTGCCCGTACATACGCAGATTCTGTCATCCAGGAAGGTACTCATGCGTTGACCAACGACTACATGAAGGTATTCAACGATGAGTGTAACTATGCAGTTGTAAGCAACGACGATGTCATCTTCGAAATCCCATTCGTTCAGAATGTAAACGGAAGCATCGGATATATCCAAGGTCCTAAGGCTGACTTCTCAAGTGCCGGTGATACCGATCACCCTTGGGGTAAGATGAGTGGTAGCGTAGGTTTGAATGCTTTCTATCGCTTCACATTTGACAAGGAAGATGTACGCCGCAATACTGTAGGCTACTGGTCTTACGGATACAATGGTATTGCTGCATTGCAGAATTCATATACCAACTACTGTCTGAAGTGGTCTAAGCTTTGGGACAGAAGTCATACTCAGGGTAATACCTCTGAAGGCAATACCGGTATCAACTTCCCATACATGCGCTATGCTGACGTTCTCCTGATGTATGCAGAGGCAGAAAACGAATTGAACGGTCCTACCGATGCAGCCAAGAATGCATTGAAGCAGGTTCGTGAGCGTGCGTTCCGTGGTGCAGCCAATAAGGCTGAAAAGGTAGACGGCTATGTAAGTGCACTCGGTACCAAGGATGAGCTCTTCAAGGCTATCGTTGACGAGCGTGCCTGGGAATTTGGCGGTGAGAATATCCGCTGGAAGGATCTTGTTCGCTGGAACCTCTACAGCCAGGTGCTCTACAAGAACTTCTGGAAGTATTATGGTATGGGTTGCGACCGTGACGAAAGCTACGATGTAGATGGTAACTTCAATGATTTACCAAATGACTTCTTCTACAGAACCCGTACAAGAGCTCAGTGGAACCAGCAGGTAGCAGAAAACCCAGAGAAGTATAATGCTGCCAACTATCCAGAGGTATTCAACTTCGCCAATACAGATGCCAGCCTCGGTATCATTGAGGTTTACAAGACTCAGGGCGATGACTTCAGCATCGATAACCTTTGGGAGAACTGGGGACTCAACGGTAAGCTGATGCCTCAGGAAGGTGGAGAAGCCGACTGGAAGAAAGCATATCTTTTCGACTGGCTCGATGAGAACACAGGTATAGCTAAGGCTCAGTGCAGATGCTCTATCAGAGGTTACATCTTCATCGACCAGCTGGGAGTAATGCAGACAACCAACATTCCTGAGTATAACAGCGAAGTAAACTTGTCTACTCTCCCATCGGTAAGATACATCCTGCCAATTCCAAAAGATGTAATCAGCCGCAGCCTGGGACAGTACAAGAATTATTATGGTTATTAATCAATGACTTAGAATCATAAAAGATATGAAGAAATTATTTATATTTTCAATGATATTAGCAGCAACCATGTCGTTCTTTGCTTCATGCAAAGACGACGATGGTTACAACGATGCAGACGCTGACCGTCTGCCTATGCCTATGTTCCGCAGTACACAGAACACGGCATCATCATCCACTCCCTATTATTGTGACATTGCTTCTAGAGTGGATCCAAATATCTCACTCTACCTGCAGCAGCACGGCTATAAGGCAAGTACACACGTGAATGACATGCGCTTATTCTGGTACGGTGTAGATGGTGCAGATGCATACGAATTGAAAGCAAAAGTAATGGGAACCTCATGGGACAAGGAGGAGAATCCAAATCTTCTGGATACCATTTTGACAGCAGACCAGCTTTCTTTCCTTCACGAAGACTTGCAGTATAGCACAGGTTATCTGTATGCCATCCGTGCCCTCGTTGACAGAAACGATTTGAACAATCCTCACAACTCCAAGTGGTTTGGTATGGGTGATGGTTCTCATCAGGTAGACCAGTCACGTGATGACAGCCGTAACCAAACCGGTGCTTTGACAACAGGTATGCGCTACGATGTACCAAGCGTATTCTGGACTGAGAACGTAACCAAGACTTCTATGGATGTGTGCTTCATGCCACAGACAGAAGGCGATTACGAGAAGGATTACAAGGATTTCTTCAAGGCTGGTGCTGAGGTAAAGGATGGAGAGTGGGTATTCGATGAAATCCGCGTAGTTCCATCTGCTGATAACGCACAGCTTCCAGAGCACATCATCAAACCTACTGCTGAACAGCGTGCTGCCGGCCGTGTTCATATTGAAGGTCTGGAATCCAACGCTGCTTATATCGTAAGCGGACAGAACAACAACATCAAGCGCTACTACGACCGCCAGTACAACTCTACCATGGTACGTATGGAAGGTGATCCTGGTGAACCAATCCTCATCAAGGCAAATACAGCAGAAGAGGCTAAGCGCGATACCTTGTTGCAGAACATGGGCTTGCAGAAGGGTAAGATCTTCGGTTGCGAGGACCTTGTTGCTACCCGTATCGATACCATCCTGACCAACTATATGTCTGACAATAAGATTGCAGAAGGTCAGATCTTCTATCTCGAAGGTGGCAAGACCTACTACTGCTCTTCAACAGTTGAAATGACCAAGGGCTTTACCATTGCAACCAATCCTGCGGATATTGCTGCCGGTAAGGGTCGTGCAACCATTCTCCAGGGAATCGGTTACAACAGCGAGGCTAAGACAGCAGCAAATGCCGTGAGCTGGGGATTGTGCCGTAATGCACGCTCTGGTGCTGAGAACGGTGTGACATTGGCTATCCAGCCTATCATCATGCAGGACATCAACTTCCACCCAATGGCTTGGTTCAACTACTTTGACCAGAAGGGAGAAAACGGTAATCCACAATGTACCATTACCCAGAACTACTTCATGAATATGTACAGCCAGGGATTGTCATTCTCACTCGCTGAACTTCGTATCGAAAGATGTACATTCAGTGGTCACGTTCGTGGTTTCATCCGTTTCCAGGGTCCTAACCGTCAGATTATCGAGAAGTTGACCGTCAACGATTGTGTATTCTACGATGAAGGTGGTTATGATACCAACGGCCGTGGTTACTCATGGTTCGCAGGTCCAGGTAACAACCGCAAGTCAAACTTCTACAAGAATTTGACCTTCACCAATAATACCATCATCAATAGTCCACGCCACGCCTTGATTACAGAGGCAAAGAACCTGGCTTGGCCTGATGGTACAACATGGAACATCAATGTATCTAACAATACATTCGTCAACTTCTCACCACGCTCTAACAACAAGAGCCACGGTTTGATGTTCGAAATCAAGTATGCTCCAGGTGGTTCTAAGATTACCTGCAAGAAGAACCTCTTCGTATTTGCCGGTAACAAGAATGATAGTGGCCGTGACTACTTCCAGAAGGGTATGATCATCGATACCAAGGATATTATTTACGACTTCGCAGACAACTACTCTACCGTAGTTCCTGCTTACGACAAGTATAAGTCATCTACAGATCCTAAGACAAGTCTCCTGGATGGTATGTTCATGCAGAACGCATTCTCTAACACCAAGACAGGTGCCGGCTACAACAAGGGAGCCCTCAACGTTGGTGGTATGGGTGAAACCCAAATTAAGTTTGGTGACAATCATAACAAGAATGAGGCAGACGCTGTAGGCTACCAGCTTGAGGCTGGCGAGCTCTTCAAGAGTCCTTGGACTATCGGTACAGTAAATGCCAAGGAGAAGTTCCAGAAGGATGCTTACCGTTATTCAGACATCAGTGGTTTCTACTACAATGCTTCTGACAAGGTGAAGAGACATCCTATCTATACCAAGGAAATCGGTGACCCACGCTGGCGCACTGGTAAGTCTTGGGATGGTGGCAAGAACCACACAGTAAAGAGTGGTGATCTGACTTACTAAATTATATTATCAGATATACATATTTAATAAAAAACAAAGAGGGCGAGCCTGTGAAGGTTCGTCCTCTTACGTTTTTAGCAAAACTGACCTAAAAAATGAAGCAGGCTTCGATGGCAAACGAAGCCTGTTTCGTTTGCCATCGAAGCCTGTTTCATAAAAAGGGGCATAACAGGGGGTCTCTAATCCTTAAAATCAATACTCAATTCGCCAGTGCCTAAAAGATTATAGCTCATACGATGATAAGGCGTAACACCAAATTCCCTGATGGCAGCACGATGCTTCTTGGTAGGATAACCCTTGTTGCCTTTCCAGTCGTATTGTGGGTATTCTTCTGCCAGCGCATCCATGTAATCATCACGATAGGTCTTGGCAAGGATGCTTGCTGCAGCTATAGCCAGATATTTGCCATCTCCCTTTACGATGGTTGTATAAGGCAAATCCTTGTAGGGTTTGAAGCGGTTACCATCCACGATAACTGCCTCCGGACGAACCTTGAGCTGGTCCAGGGCACGGTGCATAGCCAGAAAACTGGCGTTGAGGATATTGATTTTATCGATTTCTTCGGGAGTAACAATGCCCACAGCCCAAGCTACAGCATCACGCTCTATCTGCTCGCGGAGCGCCTTGCGCTTCTTATCTGTGAGCTTCTTACTGTCGTTCAATTCGGCATTCTGATAACCGGGCGGAAGGATAACGGCTGCTGCATATACGCTGCCTGCCAGACATCCTCTGCCAGCCTCATCGCAGCCAGCCTCTACCATATCCTTATAATAATGACTTTCTAACATAATTATGATGAATTTTACGTTTATCTCTTCACTCTTCACCTCTATTTTGTAACCGCCTAATTATAGGGCAGTTACAAAGATAAGGGCATTTTAACTCTTCACCCACTCTTCACCCACTCTTCACCTACTCTTCACCCTCATAGCACCAGGCGGTGAAGAGTGGGTGAAGAGTGGGTGAAGAGTCAGAGCGTCTCTTCAGCGCGTAAGTATCAGTATAACAATACGTTACGGCAAAAGGGTGAAGAGTGAAGAGTATTTGGGCATTCCAACCTCAACTTTCTGATAACTGCCAAACGCAAACAGCCAACTGTCCGCAGTAGCGCCAGTTGGCTGTTCTTTGCTTGCCAGTAGGTTGTCTTTCGCTCGCCAGTTGGCTAAATAAGGCTTTTACGTGCGCTGTAAACGGCTAAAATGATTTTTCCTTAGAACATCATAGCCACTCGTTTAACGCCCGCTACAAGCGCATCTATTTCTTCCTTTGTATTATATAGGGCAAAGCTGGCACGAACGGTGCCGAGAATGCCGTAGCGGTCCATCAAAGGCTGAGCGCAATGATGACCGGTACGTACAGCGATGCCCAGACGGTCGAGCAAGGTGCCCATATCCATGTGATGAATATCACCAACCAAGAAGCTGACAACGGCATCTTTGCCCTCCTGCTCCCCAAAAAGCCTGATTCCATCGATGGTTCGCATCTGCTCCATACAGTAACGGGTCAATTCCTGCTCGTGCTTGGCAATGTTATCCATACCGAGAGCAGAGACATAATCGATGGCCTTTGCCAGACCGTGGGTAGCTACATAATCAGGAGTACCAGCCTCGAACTTGAAAGGTAACTTCTCGAAAGTAGTCTTCTCGAAACTTACGCTCTCAATCATTTCGCCACCGCCCTGATAAGGAGGCAACTTGTCGAGCCATTCTTCCTTGCCGTAAAGCACACCGATACCGGTAGGACCATAAATCTTATGTCCGCTGAAAGCGAAGAAATCGCAATCCATATCCTGTACGTCCACAGCGAAGTGAGGAGTACTCTGAGCGCCATCCACCATGACAGGCACATCGTGCTCATGAGCAATCTTTATCATCTCTTTTACCGGATTCACCGTACCGAGCACGTTGCTCACCTGGGCAATGCTCACGATTTTGGTGCGTTCGGTAAATAAATTGGCGAATTCATCGAGGTTAATCTCACCTTTATCGCTGATAGGGATTACACGGATAGCGATTCCCTTCTTGGCAGCCTGCAACTGCCAAGGCACGATATTGGAGTGATGCTCCATGGTAGAGATAATCACCTCGTCGCCCTCGCTCATAAAAGCATCGCAGAACGATGAAACCACGAGATTCAGACTCTCTGTAGTACCACGGGTAAAGATGACTTCCTCAACCTTAGGCGCATTGATAAACTTGCGCACGGTTTCGCGGGCTGCCTCATGAAGGTCGGTAGCCTGCTGAGAGAGATAGTGAACACCACGATGCACATTGGCATTTACATTGAGATACTCGTCGCGCATGGCATCGAGCACGCACAATGGCTTCTGCGTGGTTGCCGCATTATCCAGATACACCAATGGCTTATCATAGACCTTTCTCGATAAAATCGGGAAATCTGCTCTTACTTGATTGATATCATACATATTTTTAAGAACTTAACTCCTTTAAAAGGATATTATCTACTTGCAAAGCTTGCAGCCCTCACACTTATTGAGTTCACCACGGAATCGCTTCTCTACGAGATGATGCAGGCGGTCACGCAATGGCTCCAGCTCCATCTTATCGATGACTTCATTGATAAATGCAAACTGAAGGAGCAACTTAGCCTCCTCGCGGCTCACACCACGCTGCTGCATATAGAACAATGCGGCATCGTTGAGCTGACCAACAGTACTTCCATGCGCACACTTCACATCATCGGCATAAATCTCCAGCATCGGCTGGGTGAACATACGGGCAGTCTTCGTAGCACAGAGGTTCTGGTTGGTTTCCTGAGAAACAGTTTTCTGGGCACCATGACGAACCAACACTCTACCGGCAAAAGCACCACGTGCCTCACCATCGAGTACATACTTATAAAGCTCGTTGCTGGTACAATGACCCACCTGGTGATCGATAAGCGTATTGTTGTCAACCACCTGGTTCTTGTCGGCAATCACACAACCATTGCAGAAGCACTCAGCTCCATCGCCCTTGAATACGAGGTCGAGGCGGTTGCGGGTAATACCGTTATGAAGCGTGATGACGTTATGGTTCACGCGGCTGTTAGCCTGCTGCTCGATATACACGTTGCTGACACGACGGTTCTTGTAATGAGTCTCCTCCAGACAATAGAGGTCGAGACTGGCATTCTCACCAACATAAGCCTCGATAACCTGAGTAGCGAGGAAGTTCTTATCATCAGCAGCATGGTCGCAGAAGAGGAACTTGGCCTCAGCACCCTGTTCCATAACGATGAGAACACGACGGTTTACCATCAAATCTACATCTGAACGAAGGATATTGATAACCTGAATGGTTCGCTCCACCTTCACGTTCTTTGGAACATAAATCAGCAAGCCATCCTGTGCCAGAAATGTATTCAATGCCGTGATGCCATCTTCATCGGTTTTGGCAATCTTAGCGTAGTATTTCTCGATGAATTCAGGGTTTTCTGCAGCAATCTTGTTCAAAGAGTCCACGATAACACCCTCTGGCAACTCCACCTTTGGCAATGCCTTGTTATAGAAAGCATCGTTCACCACGAAGTAGAGCGAAGTGCTCAGGTTAGGCACATCGCAGCGGAAAGCCTCGTATGGATCTACCGGAATTTCCAGACGGTTCAAGTTCAAGCCATAGTCTGGCTCGAAGATGGCGCTCATATCTGTATACTTGTATCTTTCTACCTTTCGGGAAGGGAAGCCCAGGCGACGGAAGTCCTCGAATGCAGCATCGCGCACCGCATTGAGCACCTCAGCACTGTTCTTCTTGATCATTCTCGAAGAAGACTGATACAAGTCTAAATATTGTTTTTCTGAAAGCATAGCCATCCTCCTTATTATTTCTCATCTACTTCAGCCTTGATCCAATCGTAGCCACGAGCCTCAATCTCCTTGGCAAGTTCAGGACCGGCAGTCTTCACAATTCTACCCTTATAGAGTACGTGAACCACACTTGGCTTAATCATATCGAGCAGACGCTCATAATGAGTGATGACGATGGCAGAAGTCTTGTCGGTATGCATCTTGTTCACACCGTCAGCCACGATACGCATCGCATCCACGTCGAGACCAGAGTCGGTTTCATCGAGAATAGAAAGCTTTGGCTCCAGCATAGCCATCTGGAAAATCTCGTTGCGCTTCTTCTCACCACCCGAGAAACCTTCATTTACAGAACGGCGAGCCAACTTGCTATCCAATTCCACCAACTCGCGCTTCTCACGCATCAGCTTCATGAATTCGCTTGTATTCAATGGTTCCAAACCCTGATACTCACGCTTGGCATTGATAGCCGCACGCATGAAGTTGGTCATGGATACGCCAGGAATCTCCACCGGATACTGGAAAGAGAGGAACAAGCCTTCACGGGCACGGTCCTCTGGCTTCATATCCAGAAGGTTCTTGCCGTTGAAGATAGCCTCACCCTCGGTTACGGTATAGAGAGGGTTACCTGTGAGCACAGCGCTCAAGGTTGACTTACCGGAACCGTTTGGTCCCATGATAGCATGTATCTCACCGTCGTTGATAGTCAGGTTGATACCTTTCAATATTTCTTTGCCTGCAATAGTAGCATGCAGATTCTTTACCTCTAACATAATTTTAGTCAATTTTTATCGATTTCATCGAGAATTATGATAACTATCCTACGGTTCCTTCGAGTGAAACACTCAGGAGTTTCTGTGCCTCAACGGCAAACTCCATAGGCAACTTGTTGAGCACATCCTTGGCATAACCGTTTACGATCAAGCCGACAGCCTCCTCGGTAGGAATACCTCGCTGATTGCAATAGAAGAGCTGGTCTTCTGAAATCTTCGAGGTAGTTGCCTCATGCTCGAACACGGCTGTATCGTTATGGGCATCCATATATGGGAAGGTATGCGCTCCACAATCGCTGCCCAGCAACAAAGAGTCGCAGGAACTGTAGTTGCGGGCATTGTCGGCATTGGATGTAGCACGAACCAGACCACGATAGGAGTTCTGGCTATGACCAGCCGAGATACCCTTCGAAATGATGGTGCTCTTGGTGTTCTTACCCATGTGAATCATCTTGGTACCGGTATCAGCCTCCTGATAGTTGTTGGTAACAGCCACGCTGTAGAACTCAGCTACAGAGTTGTCGCCACGCAAGATACAGGAAGGATACTTCCAGGTAATCGCAGAACCCGTCTCTACCTGAGTCCAGCTCAACTTAGAGTTCACACCGCGCAAGTCGCCTCGCTTGGTTACCAGGTTCAGCACACCACCCTTACCATGCTCATCACCAGGATACCAGTTCTGAACGGTAGAGTATTTCACCTCAGCATTATCCTTGACGATAATCTCTACGATAGCTGCATGAAGCTGGTTCTCATCACGCATTGGCGCTGTACATCCCTCTAGGTAAGAAACGTAGGCATCATCATCGGCGATGATCAATGTACGCTCAAACTGACCGGTGTTACGGGCATTGATGCGGAAGTAACTGCTCAACTCCATCGGACAGCGGACACCCTTAGGAATATAAACGAATGAGCCATCACTGAATACGCAACTGTTCAAGGCTGCATAAAAGTTATCACGATAAGGAACTACGGTTCCCAGATACTCTCTTACCAAATCAGGATGCTCCTTCACAGCCTCACCGATACTGCAGAAGATGACGCCCTTTTCACGGAGTTTCTCCTTGAAAGTAGTCTTTACCGACACAGAGTCCATGATGGCATCCACGGCAGTGCCGCTCAAAGCCAAGCGCTCCTCCAGAGGAATACCAAGTTTATCGAATGTCTTCTCCAGCTCAGGATCAATCTCCTTATTCTTCGGCTTCTTTGCCAAAGGGTCGGCATAGTATGAAATCTCCTGGTAGTCAATAGGTGGCACGTGAACGTGTCCCCACTTTGGCTCCTTGAGCGTCTTCCAGTAATTGTAGGCTTTCAGACGAAATTCGAGCATCCAGTCTGGCTCTCCCTTCTTCTGCGAGATCAGGCGCACAACATCCTCGTTGAGACCCTTTTCTATGATTTCAGTATGTACATCGGTGGTAAAACCATACTCGTATTTCTGGTCTATCACATCCTTGACAACCTGATTCTGTTCTTTCTCTATTTCTGCCATTGTTATTTAGAATAACCTTTCGTTATTTTAACCCTAAATAGGGATAAGCCGCTGAGGACTCATCCCTACCTTATTATATATATGATAGAGCGAAAAACAAATGATTTCTTCACTTTTCGTTCTTCACTCTTCACTTTATTAAAGCTTCTGCTCTACCTCGATCTCAGTGAAGGTCTCGATAACGTCGCCCTCCTGAATATCGTTGTAGTTGACGAGGCTCAAACCGCATTCCATACCGGTAACCACCTCCTTGACATCGTCCTTGTAACGCTTCAAGGCACCGATTTCTGCAGTACGTATCACGATACCGTCACGGATGACGCGAGCCTTATCCTTAGCGTGTACCTTACCCTCGGTAACGAGACCACCGGCAATAGTACCCACCTTAGAAATCTTGAAGGTTTGCTTAACCTCAACCTGACCGGTAACGATTTCCTTCTTCACCTTGTCGAGCATACCAACCATCGCACTCTTGATATCGTCGATAGCATCGTAGATGATAGAGTATGTGTTGATTTCAACACCCTCACGGTCGGCAGCCTTGCGAGCATCGGCAGATGGACGAACCTGGAAACCAACGATGACTGCATCTGATGCAGATGCCAGCATCACGTCGTTCTCAGAAATCTGACCCACAGCCTTGTTCACCACGTTCACCTGAACCTTCTCGGTAGAAAGCTTGATGAATGAGTCGCTCAAAGCCTCAACAGAACCATCGGTATCACCCTTCACGATGACGTTCAACTCATGGAACTCACCACGTGCGATACGGTGAGAGATATCACCCAGGGTCAAGCGCTTCTGAGTACGCAAGCCCTGCTCACGCTGCAACTGCTCACGCTTGTTGGCGATTTCGCGAGCCTCCTGCTCAGTCTCGATTACGTGGAACTGGTCACCTGCAGTAGGCGCACCGTTCAAACCGAGGATGATAGCTGGCTCAGCAGGAGCTGCTGACTTGATGTTGGCATTACGCTCATTGAACATCGCCTTAACACGACCCCAAGAAGTACCGGCGAGTACGATGTCGCCAACCTTCAAGGTACCGTTGGCTACCAATACGGTAGAAACATATCCACGACCCTTGTCGAGAGAAGACTCGATGATGGTACCTGTAGCACGACGGTTAGGGTTAGCCTTCAAGTCGAGCATGTCAGCCTCGAGGAGCACCTTGTCGAGCAAATCGTGAACACCGATACCCTTCTTGGCACTGATTTCCTGGCACTGATACTTACCACCCCACTCCTCAACGAGCAGGTTCATGTTAGCCAAGTCCTCACGGATACGGTCTGGGTTAGCACCTGGCTTATCAATCTTGTTGATTGCGAATACCATAGGCACACCGGCAGCCTGGGCATGAGCGATAGCCTCCTTGGTAGTAGGCATCACAGAGTCATCGGCTGCGATGATGATGATGGCGATATCGGTAGCCTGGGCACCACGGGCACGCATGGCGGTAAACGCCTCGTGGCCTGGAGTATCAAGGAAGGTTACCTTGCGACCGCTTTTCAGGGTCACACTATAGGCACCGATATGCTGGGTAATACCACCTGCCTCACCGGCAATCACATTGGTATTGCGGATATAGTCGAGCAAAGAGGTCTTACCATGGTCTACGTGACCCATGACGGTTACGATTGGAGCACGTGGAACCAAGTCGTTCTCATCATCCACTTCCTCGCTCACGGCCTCCTGAACCTCGGCACTCACGTATTCGGTCTTGAAACCGAACTCCTCAGCTACCATGTTGATGGTCTCTGCATCCAGGCGCTGGTTGATAGATACCATGATACCTACGCCCATCAGCGTAGAGATAACCTGAGTAACGCTGATATCCATCATCGTAGCCAACTCGCTAACGGTAACGAACTCAGTAAGTTTCAGGGTCTTGCTTTCCTTCTGCTCCTGACGAGCCTGATCCTGCAACTTCTCCTGAACAGCCTCACGCTTCTCCTTACGGTACTTAGCACCCTTCTTGTTCTGACTCTTGCTGGTCAAACGTGCAAGAGTCTCCTTAACCTGGCGTGCTACAGCCTCGTCATCAACCTCGATCTGGCGCTGGTTGCCGCGGTTGTTGTTATTGCCGCGATTATTATTGTTATTATTTCTGTTGCGGTTTTTGTTCTTCTTGTTATTACCGCCGTTGTTGCCATTACCTCCGCCATTATTCTTAGCTTCGGCATTGATGTCAACACGTTCTTTGTTGATACGAACACGCTTTTTGCGCTCATTGTGCTGTTGAGCCATTTTCTCCTCACGTTCCTTGCGGCGCTCCTCCTTGGTTTTCTTCTTAGGACGAGTGCTCTGGTTGAGAGAAGACAAATCTATCTTGCCCAACACCTTAGGCTCATTAGCAGTAAACTTCTTCTCACTCTTGAGAGTAAACACGCTGTTGTCTGCTGCGCCAGCAGAATGCTGTGCAGTTTCATTCTTAGCATGATGATGCTCTTTCTTTCCCTGAGGAGCATTCTGCTTATTCATCTGAGCGTTTGACTGCTGTGATTTCTGATGATTTTCCTGTTTCATTTGCTGTTTATGCTGAGAAGCCTGTTGTGGCTTCTGTTCCTTCTTTTGCTCAGCCTTAGGAGCGTCTTTCTTCTGCTCAGGACTGACGGCAGCAGTCTCAGGCTTATCCGCAACAGACTCTGCAGCAGGCTTCTTACCGATATTGTCCAAGTCAATCTTTCCCAGCGGCTTATACTGCTGCTGTCCATTAGACTCCAACAAGCTTTCAGCGCGATTGTCCTTCTGCTCTGGCGCACGCTTCTTATCTTTTGCTTTTTTGGTAAAGAGTTTCTCAGCCTGATCACGAACCTCTCTGTCCTGACTGAAGGCATCATTCAATGCCTTGTATTGCTGGTCGGTGAGTTTGAAGCTCGGTTCTGCCTTGACATCTCCCAGGTCTTTTCTTTTCTCTAGGAATTCAACTGCCGTCTGAAGTCCTATATTTAATTCACGTAGTGCTTTATTTAATCTGATGCTCATAAATTATTTATTCTCCTATTTTTAAAGTTAGATTCCCTGCAAGCACTCGCTGGCAAGGGAATTATTGTTCGAATTCGGCGCGCAACACGCTGAGTACATGATCAACGGTCTCCTCTTCGAGGTCGGCCTTCTCTATCAGCAAGTTGCGAGGTGCATTGAGTACCTGCTTGGCAGTATCAAGACCGATGCCCTTGATAGCATCGATAACCCACTGGTCAATCTCATCAGAGAACTCATCCAAGTAGATATCCTCATCGGCCTCATTCTCGTCTACCTCACGGAATACGTCGATGGTATATTCTGTAAGCATAGAAGCCAGTTTGATGTTCATACCGCCACGGCCGATAGCCAAACTAACTTCCTCAGGCTGCAAGTAAACCTCTGCTTTCTTGTTCTCATCATCAACATTGATTGAAGAAACCTTGGCTGGAGCCAACGCACGCTGAATGAAGAGTTTAGTATTGCTTGAGTAGTTGATGACATCGAGATTCTCGTTGCAAAGTTCGCGAACGATACCGTGAACGCGGCTACCTTTAACACCTACACATGCGCCAACCGGGTCGATACGCTCATCGAATGTTTCAACAGCAATCTTAGCACGCTCTCCCGGAAGACGGGCGATACGGCGGATTGCAATCAGACCGTCTGCAATCTCAGGAACCTCAGCCTCCAACAGGCGCTGCAGGAAGATTGGAGCAGTACGGCTCAAGATAATCTTTGGATTATTGTTCTCGTTGTCTACACGAAGGATGACCGCACGAACAGTCTCACCCTTGCGGTAAGTATCACCAGGAATCTGCTCAGTCTTAGGCAACATGAGCTCGTTGTTCTCATCATCTACAATCAGAACCTCGCGCTTCCAAACCTGATAAACCTCACCAGAGATAACCTGACCTACGCGATCCTTGTATTTGTTGTAGAGTGAATCATGCTCCAACTCAAGAATCTTGGAAGCCAAAGTCTGACGAAGAGTCAAGATGGCACGACGACCAAACTTATTGAAGTCAACCGTCTCACTTACATCCTCACCAACCTCGTAATCCGGCTCAATCTTACGAGCCTCAGAAAGTGTAATTTCCTTATTTTCATCTTCAACTTCGCCATCAGCAACAACTATACGGTTGCGATAAATTTCGAAGTCACCCTTGTCAGGGTTCACGATGACATCAAAGTTTTCGTCACTACCAAAAATCTTGGCAAGTACATTACGGAAGCTCTCCTCCAATACACTTACCAATGTAGTACGGTCGATATTCTTTGTTTCTTTAAACTCGCGGAATGTATCAATCATACTCGCTGTCAATTCTTGCTCTTTTTTAGCCATAACTTAATTGAAACTAATTATGTATTTTGTATATTTTACTTTATCCATCTGGTAAACGTGATCAACCTCCTGCTTAACCGGACGTTTTTTACCTTCAACCTTTACCTTTTCTTCAACGCCAACTGTGAAGTCATTTCCTTCAACAGCTTTCAAGATACCCTTCACCTTCTTGCCGTCGGCATCAAGCACCTCTACCTCCTTGCCAATGAAATTGATATACTGCTGCGGAACTTTGAACGGTTGACCCAAGCCTGCAGAGCCAACTTCGAGCTCATAGTCTTCCTCGTCACGGTTCAAATGATCCTCAATATACTTACTCAAGGCAACACAATCCTCAATCCATACTCCATCGGCATGGTCAATCTCAACAACGATTCTATCGTCGGGACTGATTTCAATGCTTACCAAGAAATATTCCTTATCTTGGAGCCATTCTTCAACTAATTTTTTTACGACGTTTTTATCAATCATATATACCTTATTAAAATAAAATGAGGAACTCTTGTGAGCCCCTCATTCCACTGAACGTTGCAAAATTACAAATATTTTTGTGATTAGCCAAAAAAAATGCAACTTTTTATTCGCAACGTGCACATTTTTAATCGATTGTGCACGTTTTTGTACTTATTTCTTCACAGGATGCAGTATTTTTTCGTATTCTGATGGAGAATTCAGCAATTTTACTGCTTCCTTAATCTGCTTGTCGTAACGCATGGAATTCTGGATGGCACCGCGCTGGAAATAATAGGCAGAAACGATGTCATTTTCCAACAGATGCTTGATGTAATCCTTGTTATAATCCAGATCCTTTGCCACATTATGACTCAGTTTTTTCTTCAAAGCCTCAAACTCAGCCTTGGCATCATCGTAGTAGCCTTCAAACTTAGCGAGTTTTTCCAAGTCCTTGAGATACTTTTCTGTTTCACGGTCGTACTGGAAGTTAGCCTTCAACACGCGTGTCTTGAATTCATCATAGTCGGCATCGGTCAGCGAGAATTCCTTCGCAGGAGCAATAGCAGGATGCTTGGCGATATAATCAACCTCATAATTAAGCATCACCTCATTACTGTCGCGGGCACCAGCCAGATAGAAGGCGATGTTTGGCAAAGAATCAGGCTTTACTTCTACATCCGGCTTCACGCCACCTCCATCTCTCACTTCTCTGCCACCTGCGGTATAGAACACCTTGGTAAGAGAGTCGGGAACATGCTCCACATAACCACCCTTATCGTGCTTATAGTTGAGTGCCTGAACGCATCGACCGCTAGGAATGAAATATTTAGCAGTAGTGAGTTTCACCTGTCCGTTATAAGGCAAATCCATGGTAGTCTGCACCAATCCCTTTCCATACGTGCGCGTACCTAATATTACAGCACGGTCATAATCCTGCAGACTGCCGCTCATGATTTCACTGGCACTGGCAGAATTCTCGTTCACCAATACCACCATCGGCATAACGGAATCTATCGGTTCAACCGTGGTCTTATAAACATGATTAGAACGCTGCAACTTTCCCTTCATCTCCAAGACTGTCTTACCTTTAGGCAAGAACATATTGATGATGCTGACCGCTTCGGTAACAGAACCACCACCATTATTACGCAGATCGAAGACAAGACTCTTGGCTCCTTGCTTTCTCAAATCGATGAAAGCACGACGCACTTCCTTGGCAGACTGCTCGGTAAAGGAATTGAAGTTTATGTAACCGATGCTGCCCTCCAACATGCCATAATAAGGCAAGAACGGCAACTGGATGGTACGGCGTGTTACCTTCACCTTCATCGTCTTGCCTGTACTTGGACGCTTAACTTTCAGCATGAAAGAAGAACCCGGATCACCACGAAGATGATCGCTGACATAGCTCACCTCCTTATTGGTCATATCCTCATCATCAATACTCAGGATGATGTCACCCTTCTTCAGTCCCACTTCTGCAGCAGGCATATTCTCGTAAGGCTCGCTGATACAGACGCGCTGCAACTGGAAATTGTAGCGTATCACCGCACCTACACCCGCATACTTGCCGGTGAGCAGGTTCTTGAGTTCCTTCATCTTCTGCTCAGGATAATAGGTAGTATAAGGGTCGAGACTACGCAACATGGCATTGATACCATTACCGACCACAACTTCAGCATCGAGCGTATCAACATACATCAAATCGAGATTCTTGTAGATGGCATTGAATATTTCCATATTCTTTGCGGCTTTGAAGTCATGATCTTTGTCAACCTGGGCAAAAGTAGGAACTGCCAGGAGCACCATAAGCAAGGAGAACAGTATTCTTTTCATTGTTACCTTATTTAATTGTATATGATTCAACTTATTGGTTATTTCCTCCTCCTCTTCACGGCATTCGCCCTCGGGAGAAGATTTCGACCACAAAAGTACTCATTTCTTTGCGAAAAACACCATAAAATAGGCAAAAAGTGGCACAAAGATAAGAAAAAATACACTTTTTTAGAGAAAAAGCGAAAAAAGTCAGCAAAAAATTTGGCAGAATGAAGAAAAGTTAGTACTTTTGCACACGCAAATAAGGAACGTCATGTTCTTTACAGAAAAAATGCTTCAATAGCTCAGTTGGTTAGAGCACCTGACTGTTAATCAGGGGGTCGTTGGTTCAAGCCCATCTTGAAGCGCAAGAGAGTTTCAGGTTAGCCTCGTAACTCATCTTCTTTCATAGCAAATTGCTTCAATAGCTCAGTTGGTTAGAGCACCTGACTGTTAATCAGGGGGTCGTTGGTTCAAGCCCATCTTGAAGCGCAAAAGATAAAGCCTTGCAAGTCAACTACTTGCAAGGCTCTTTTGTTTTTATACATTTCAAAGTTGCACCCTATTTGCACCCATAATTCATAGACCTCCATTTCACTTGCCCCATTGCAGAATCTTCAACATGCAATTCTGCAAAATCAGAGGATTTGCACCCAATATTTATAGTCTATTCTCTCTTTTGCACCCATTGCAGAATCCCTGAGCATATAACTCTACAAAATCGTAGAGTATTATAAGGATTGTCAAGTATCAAAGTTGACAAGTTGAAAATCACTAAGGACTTTCAACCGTCAACAAGAAACTTCATTTTCAAATTGTCTTATCTCGAAAAAGATAAATTCTGAGGATCCTGAATAATCTTTGCCACCTTCTCATTGAATAAAGCCATAATATCTTCATATGAAACTTTAATAAACTTATAGTTCTTATGATTGCGAATTTTATCATCAATAGTCTTTACAGGCTTCAAACGAGAATTCATATATTCATCAATTGTGCGATTATAAAAAGGATGCTGTGGGTCTGTTATTATATACTTTCCATGAACATCACCATACCCTCCTGGCATTGCAAAAGATTGTGTTTGGATTTTGCTAACAAATAACTGTAAGCTAGAGAATATATCGTCAATACCATCTTCATCAGAATCCAATGAATAGTACAAAGCATCCAACATAGGTACAAATGCGCCAAAAGCAGTACAAACATCTTGACCCGAAAAATAATTAATATAAGAAAAACACATATTAAGCCCTTCCTCTATACGACCCTTTTGCTTATCTAATGCACCCATTTGATTTCTAATCATTTGTTGAAGTTTTGCATTATCATGAGCCAACTTAATATTTTCTTCTTTTTGCTTTTGAAGTTCACCTCTAAATTCAACAACACTAAATATCTGATATCCCATAACCAAAGTAACAATGATACCGACAGCAGAAAGTACTATTCCTAAAAACGTCTCATTACCAACTTCACAGGGAAACACTCTAAATAAAGAAAAACCTAATGATATGACACACAACAGTGTCAATAATAACATCCAATATTTACATTTACTATCCATACGCATTTATTCTTTAGAATCTCTTTTGATAAAAGTAAATCTTGTCTTCAAACATGGACGAAGGGAAAGATCGTAGGTTCCCATCTGGAAGTAGTTACGACTATCCTTGCTTGGATTCAAGTTCTGATAGAAATGAAGACCACGACCAAGGGTGATGTCCCAATCATTACTAGTGCGGATGTAACGGTCATGAGAGTTTTCATCAAATTCATATTCAAATGTCATTATGTTGCCATCCATATCAGCCAGGGTTTCCTTGATACCACTCAAACTATCTTTTATATAAGATGACTCTTCTACCGTATCGCCGAGTTTTGTAATCAACTTAAAAACTTTACAGTCACCTATCTTTACCAATAATTCGATGAATCGAACCAAATTGGTTACCTGATAGCCATGTGACAAGTAAGGTTCTTCGAGCATAACCACCTTTGCCCCCTTCAGATAGTCAGCAAACAAGTCATCATAACCATAACCTATATCGCCATATTGCACATCAATTGTCTTCTCTTTAGGAGAATTATCTTCAACAATTAGAGGTTTCATCATAGGACGATCCTCCATAACCTTTGAAGGTGCATTCTCAAAAGGCATTTCATCATAAGCTTCGGTCAAAACTGCCACTTCAGGATCTTTACGAGGATTCTGGGTTGCCTTGCTATACTTACTTTCCGGACAATATACTATAATTTTCTTTCCATCCCTATTTATATATGACATATTGATACGAGCGTATTCCTCATCAGGCTTACGCTTATTCAATTGTTCCTTCACACGACGACGGCCTTCTATCGCATATTCCACTATTTCATCGAACTCCTCATCAGTTGGTTGACCTGTCGGGAACAACAACTTGATAAAGCCAGATATCGTTTTTTGTAAGGCACGGTTATCACGGCCTTCAATATTATCACCCTTCTTCAAACGGGCATTGACTACCCCCACGTAGTCACTATCATGCACAAATAAGTAATGAAGTGCCTCTGACATATAATCCGTGATCAATCCAAAACCGTTATTATAAGCACTGTCATCAATCTTCGGTATCTCCCACCCTGGAATATAGTTGTAGATACGATCGATTACAGCGAGATCGAAAGCTTCAGGCAAAGTAACCAGCAAATCTTTATCATAATTATTAACTATCTGCTGGATATTCAAGTCAAAGTTACCAACAAAAGAGAAACTGGCATAGCCTGTCACTTCCCTACCACGCGAGAAACGACCATTAGCCATATAATCTTTCATGATTTGCACGGTATCGGCATCCTTGATTTTCATCTTGGCAACCTCATCAAAGGCGACATTATCCCAATAACCAACAGCACCCACTTGCTTGCGTTGATTATTATATAGTAATGTGGCAGTTGAAGCCTGTCCACCAGACAACAAAGTAGAATAAGGAGAGAACTCCGAATAAAAATAGCTCTTACCGGTACTTCTGCCTCCCAACTCAATGCTATTATAATTACTTTGAACCAATGGCAGGAAGCGGGAGAGAATATGAAATTTCAATCTTCTACCATTCTTATCGCTATTCAGCTGACGTGATCTTTCAGAAAGCCAATCAGGATTAATGCCAATACTACGAATCAGAACATCCATCCACTCATCAGTAGTAAATTGCTCACGACCACGAAAGAACTTTTCTGCATCAAAATGGGCAATTTGGATAGGGCGCAAATCTTCGATGAAGAAGGCATAGTCATCCTCCTCCACTTCATTATATGCCAAAGTTATCTCAGCCCAGATGCCACTCTCGAGCAATTTTTCGTTTTCCTGATAGAAACAAGGATTGATGGCAATACGCTTGGAGGCAAAATTCTCCATCTCAGCCCAGTAACGCTTTTCCCGCTCCACATATTTCACATGAATCTTATCAATGAATTTATGGCGTTTTTTCTGCTCCACGATTGCCTGTGCCTTGTTAGATTCATCTGGTCGAACATAGCATTTTTCTATAGTTTGCAGCACAGCTTTCTTTCCTTCCTCTATTTCTTCGGGATCCTCACTGGCACAATAACGTGACAGCAGGAACTCCAAGACAAAGGAAGGAACGTTCACAGCACGCTTAATATCATGCAGCAGGTCCTTGCGAACCACCTTTCCTGGGAAAGCATGGTTAAGTTTCATATCTAAAGCATCCATTTACAAATCATTTTCAAAGTTCAACTTCAATGTAGAGAGCGTAGCATGGGTATCGGCATCCAACGCAGACACAACAATACTGTCACCCCCATATTCTTCATCTATAACTATCGGCTGACGGTATTGAGTAACACCAGAAGGTATTTGTGCTGTCTGCGTAACATCATCATAGAATTTACCACTCGGTGCGCCTATTGCATGGCCTTCGCCATCAGACACTATTAATCTTATATTTACTCCATCTGAAAACAAATCATCCTGATGGATATTAATATCAATCAACGGACGGCAAGTATAAACTGTACCAAACGTATTCCCTTTATACTTTAATTCCACGCTATACTTCTGCTTTTTTTGCTTATTCTGCAACTGTACAGTTATCACAGGTACCACATTCTCCTGGAGCGACAAGCCTTCATGGTAAAACACTTCACCTTTTCTAAACACAGTAAAGTTCTTGGCATAACATAGTTTCATAACCTCAGCATCCAGTCCCAGTTCTTCAGGAGTAAAGGACAAAGTATCCTCGCTGTCATTCAGATTACCTACCAACAAGCGACTTTCTTCCAGCGAGACATCACTACCCATAGGTTTATCTATCAAATTACCCACATGGAAACTTGACTGCACCATAAATCCATGGTCAGCAACAAAGACAGCCATATCAAAGCTTTTTTGCTTGCAGGCATTCAAGGCACGCGCCAGACGCACCAACACCTTATCCATCACGGCAAGCCCACTCAACTTGATTTCTTCTCCAGCAGTATCCATATCCTGACTTCTTATAACCAACAATTGTACATTGTCTTCTATGGCAGACATATCGAAATTTTCCAAACGCACATCTTGCGTTACTACATGGGTTTTCTGCTGCAAATAATCCAGTCGGTCATCAGGCGTTATAATCACTCTGCCATCTACAGAAGGTTGAAGCTTTCCGTTTTGTTCCACAATTTTCACATGTCCCAAATGAGCAGCCATACCAAATCGAGTAACAGAAGGCAGGAAAGACAACTTAGCCCCTATCTTTACTTGATCTGGTTCATTGCGCATCATACTATCAGCAAAACATTTACCCATCTCATAGCGGAAAGCATCCACAAAAAATAAAGCCACCCGCTTACCTTCTTTCAGGGCTGGATATACGATATCTATACATCCCTGGTTTCGCAGTTGCTCATGATTCTTGATTTCCCCGGCACGCATCTGATACTCCTTGACACTACGCTCAGTAAAGTCTGCATACAAGCCTTCTACATATTGTGTCATTGTCTTTACTGCAGTAGGAAGAGAGACTACTTCCTGGCTATCAGTCAAATATCTACGGTAAGCTTTATCAGCTTCCTGACCACTGCCAACATACCATTCCACCAAATCCTGGATATCTCCATCGCTCTTTACTCCCCGATTCACACAATCAGCGATTTGCAAGGCATAACCAGCCAACTTCCAAAACGTTGACACCTCAGAATCTTCCTGATACCAAACGTCTTCGATATTCTTTTTGAGCAACTTATGAGCCTCTCCTAACTTACCCTCTTTGAGATAAGCTACGAAACGTTCGTATTCCACCTTATTTTCAAAAGCAAATGTCACGCGGTCACCCAAATGTTTGGACTTCGCAAACAAATCAGCAAGTTGGAAAGCATCCGCCGTTTTACGTGCCATTCTCACATAAATCTCACGCAAGTCGCTTCTGCGACGCAAATGATCACACACCGAATAGATCTTATCCTTGATTTCAACCGGTGCCATAGCAACCGTCTTCAAGCTATCAGGTAAAGCCGAAGGCAAATCGAAAACGAACTCACTAAACAGCAAATACATCCATAGTTTCTGCTGAATATCCTGAAGTGAGATTCCGTTACTATCAAGCCCCGGATATTGAATCTCCGCAAAACGAGCCCATTCAGGTAACCATGCCATATCCGAAGAAAACGTTTGAGCCAACAAGCCCACCGTCATCTCAACAAAGCTCTTGCCACCAGTCAATTGTTCCAAAGCAGGATAAGCCGCTCCATCAAGCAAGGCATTAATCATATTGAAAGATGTAGTTCCACTCGCAAACAGGCGTTCAATCTCGTCTTTCTTGGTTGGCAAAAACGACTGACAGATGTACTTATAGTCATCTTGTGGGCCTACAGGAAACATTGCCGCTGCATTTTTGAAAGCACTATAAGGCTCCTCTACCCACTGACGGTCGGTAGTTGGTTGAGGCATCTGGCGATAGATAATCATACGCAAATCATTATTCTCTGCCAGTTCACCACACCAAAAACGAGACGCAGCCAGCCGAGCATGCAGTAAGCCCTTGGTTGTGTCTATCACCTTCACTCCTTTTTCCTCTGCTAGAGGCAAAACACTATGATAAAGCGCATTACGGTCGTAGATGACGAGCACAGGTTTCTCTGCGCTCATCTTCCCCAACCAGTGGTCTATGATATATCCTTGTATGTCCATCTTCTTGTAATTTTCTTGTAAATCTTCTTGTATTCTTGTAAACCTTAAAGCTTTCAACCAACTGGTTTTCAAGAGTTTACATTTACTCTCTTGTAAATACAACCAATTTTCTTGTAAACTTTCACCTTATTATACTAATTGCATAAGAGCCATTTCCTACCAATAACATGTATCTTTCCTGCTCTTCTTAAAGAAGCAAGAAGATTTGTCACCTTATTATATTTTTGTGTCTCATCAAGCACATCAGGTAATTTGTCCAATAAGAGTTCATCCAAATCAGTTCTTGAAGCAGAGCCAAATTTCAAGAGGTAATCCTCTATCAGCTTTTTATCTATACTTCGTGTATGTACTCAAAGATTTCATGCCAGCCTTATATTGCTTTTCCATTTCATCACGGCTTTGGGAATAGACTTTCATCAGTGTATGGCAACGATACTCCAAGCCAAGAAAGGCGTTCTTCACCTTGTCGGCAGTGACGAAGTTGTCCCTGTCCATAATCTCCTGATAATGCTTGCTGATACTCACACGCATCTTGTCCAATTTACGGTTCACCTCCAAAGCCTGCATACTCTTACCTATCATGCGTCCGCCCTTGGTGTCCCACAAATCAGAATTGGCAGTTGTCTTGCAACTGAACTGCGCCTGTGTTCCGTCCACTGTGATACGTCCCATAACTGGAACAGTACCATCTTTCTTTACTACCTGTCTTTTGAGGTAGAAGATAATTGAAAATGTACTCTTCATAACGTCATTCTTTTTTGCGTTCAAAATTAATACATGAAGAGTCTTTTCTTGCTACGCATTTCACGGCAGAACACGGCAAATTTGGTTCGTAACCAAAAATCTTACGTTACTCATCAGTAACTCACTATAAATCAGAGTATTCAAATTCAATTCGTAACCTTCCTCATTCTTCCGAACCTTAACATTCCTCATTTGGGGTATAGGTTACGGATAGGTAACGTTCCTCTGTCTCATCTTGTCGTATTCCCGTCTTCGTCTGTCCTCGCCACTTTTAACCAAAATGAGGAAAGTAACTGATAACCAGTAAACTTTCCTCATTCTTCTCTCAAACACTTTTTATATGTACTTTCCTTAAGGGAAAATATTTGTTCCCCTAAGGGAAACTGCATGTTTCATTAAGGAAACATTTTCATAGGATGCTGACAAAAAACGGGTGCATTCCGCTTTTTTGACGAAATACACCCATCTATATTTATTAATGTATATAATACTAGGATTATTCTACATCATTGTTATGATCCAAAGAGTCATTGAACTCCTTAGGAGCCTGCTCATCATTACGATGCTCGTAACGACGTGGCTGACGAGCTGGACGCTCACCACGACCCTCATGACGGTCATCACGACGACCGCGACGCTCACCACGCTCTGGACGTGGACGACGCTCACGCTCTACATAACCCTCTGGCTTCTCCATCAACACACGGTGAGAGAGCTTGTACTTGCCAGTCTTAGGATCAATCTCCATCAACTTCACCTTGATCTTGTCGCCTTCCTTGATGCCAGCCTCTTCAACTGTCTCAAGACGCTTCCAATCAATCTCAGAGATGTGGAGCAAACCATCCTTACCAGGGAGAATCTCTACGAAGCAACCGTAAGGCATGATAGAGCGAACAGTACCCTCGTAAACCTCACCAACCTCAGGAACAGCTACGATTGCCTTAATCTTAGCCAAAGCTGCATCGATAGAATCCTTGTTAGGAGCAGATACCTGTACGTGACCCTTACCATCAGTCTCCTCGATAGTGATTGTCGCACCAGTATCCTCCTGCATCTGCTGGATAATCTTACCACCAGGGCCGATAACAGCACCGATGAACTCCTTAGGGATATCGAATGCTACGATACGTGGAACCTGTGGCTTCATCTCAGCACGTGGCTCAGAGATTGTCTCCATCATGCAGTTGAGGATGTGCTCACGACCAGCCTTAGCCTGCATCAAAGCCTCCTCAAGAATCTCGAAGCTCAAACCATCACACTTGATATCCATCTGTGTAGCGGTCAAACCATCGCGGGTACCAGTGGTCTTGAAGTCCATATCACCCAAGTGGTCCTCATCACCGAGGATATCACTGAGGATAGCGTACTTGTCCTCACCTGGGTTCTTGATAAGACCCATAGCGATACCAGAAACAGGCTTCTTCATAGGAACACCTGCATCCATCAGGGCGAGAGTACCGGCACAAACAGTAGCCATAGAAGAAGAACCGTTAGACTCCAAGATCTGGCTTACCAAACGTACTGTGTAAGGGAAGTCTGTAGGAATCTGACCCTTCAAACCACGCCATGCCAAGTGACCGTGACCAATCTCACGACGGCCTACACCGCGCTGAGCCTTAGCCTCACCTGTTGAGAATGGAGGGAAGTTATAGTGAAGGAGGAAGCGCTGGTAGCTCTTCTCGAGCACACCGTCGATAAGCTTTTCATCCATCTTTGTACCAAGAGTACATGTAGAGAGAGACATAGTCTCACCACGCTGGAAGATAGCGCTTCCGTGAGGCATTGGGAGTGGAGATACCTCGCACCAGATAGGACGGATTTCTGTAGTAGCACGACCATCAAGGCGCAAGCCCTCATCGAGGATGCAACGGCGCATAGCATCGCGCATTACGTCATCATAGTAACGGGTAGCCTCAGCGTGCTTCTCCTCCAAGTCTTCCTCAGAAAGATCGGTATGAGCAGCGTCATACTTCTCAAGGAAATCAGCCAAAACCTTGTCGAAAGCATCCTGACGTGCATGCTTCTCCAAAGCCTGATGATTGATATCATAAGCTGGCTTGTAAAGCTCAGACTTAATCTGCTCACGGAGTTCCTCATCGTTGATCTCGTGGTCATACTCACGCTTCACGTCAGTACCCTTCTCCTTAGCCAACTCATACTGGAGTTCGCACATAGGCTTGATAGCCTCGGCAGCCACCTTGAGGGCACCAATGAGATCCTGCTCAGAAACTTCCTTCATCTCACCTTCTACCATCATGATATTGTCCTTGGTAGCACCAACCATGATATCCATGTCTGCCTCTTCCATCTGCTGGAATGTAGGGTTAACAACATACTCACCATTGATACGAGCTACACGAACCTCAGAGATATAGTACTCGAAAGGAATATCTGAACAAGCCATGGCAGCTGAAGCAGCGAAACCTGCGAGGGCATCTGGCTGGTCAACACCATCGGCTGAGAGCAACATTACCTGTACGTAAACTTCTGCATGGTAGTTAGAAGGGAAAAGTGGACGCAAAGCACGGTCCACAAGACGAGAGGTAAGGATTTCCTCATCGCTGGCTTTGCCTTCGCGCTTGGTGAAACCACCAGGGAAACGACCTGCAGCACTGTACTGCTCACGATAATCTACTTGCAAAGGCATAAAATCTGTACCCGGAACTGCATCCTTTGCTGCACAAACAGTTGCGAGAAGCACTGTGTTACCCATGCGGAGAACCGCAGCACCATCAGCCTGTTTTGCAACTTTTCCGGTCTCAATTGTGATGGTTCTTCCATCAGGCAACTGAACACTTTTTGTAATTACGTTCATCTAAATTAAAAAACTTATTGTTTTGTCTAACATCTAAAATATCTAAAACGCTGCAAAGATACCTCTTTAATTATTAATAAACAAATAAATCAGCAATTATTTTCCACTTTTTTAAATAATTTATCTATAGAAGGTGCATTATTCGCAATTTTATTACTATCTTTGCACTCGATAATTTTGCAAAATAATAAAATTCATGAAGATAACTAGACTCTTTTCAGTGGCAGCGATTATGGTAGCTGCACTGGCTTTGACTTCTTGTAACAACAAGAAATTCCACATCAACGGCAATATCACAGAGGCTCAGGACTCTATGCTCTATCTGGAGAACATCAGCCTGAACGGTCCTGTGAAAATCGACTCTGTGAAACTGGGCGAGGATGGTGCCTTTGCCTTCGACGAGGCTGCCATGGACTCTGTTACCCCAGAGTTCTACCGCTTACGCATCGCCAACCAAACCATCAATCTTTCCATCGATTCTACAGAAACCGTCAAGGTAAAGGCGGCTTATCCGCAGATGAGTTTCAAATACGAAGTGGAAGGTTCTGAAAACTGCAACAAGATCAAGGAGTTGTCTCTTAAGCAGATGACTCTCCAGAGCAATATCAACGGGCTCGTGAAAGATCCTAACATCGGCAACGATTCTATCGAATCCATCGTAGGCCGCATGCTCCAGGCTTACAAACAGGACATCAAGACCAACTACATCTTCAAGGAGCCAATGAAGGCATACGCTTACTATGCGCTCTTCCAAACGGTACAGTTGGGCAATGTGAATACACTTATCTTCAACCCTCGCAACAACAAAGACGACGTGAAGGTATTTGCTGCCGTAGCAACCAGTTGGGATACCTACTATCCTGGCGCTGAGCGTGGCAAGAACCTCCACAATATCGCCATCGAGGGAATGAAGGACATCCGCATCATCGAGAACCAGATGGCACAGCAGCAGATTGAGGCCAGCAAGGTGAGCGTAAACGGATGCATCGAACTTGCACTTCAGGACAACAAGGGACAGGTACGCCGTCTCTCCGACCTCAAGGGCAAGGTGGTACTGCTCGACTTCCATCTCTTCGCCAGCAAAGAGAGCACCAAGCGCATCATGATGTTGCGTGAACTCTACAACAAGTATCATGCTGCCGGACTGGAGATTTATCAGGTATCAGTAGACCCTGACGAGCACTTCTGGAAAACCTCTACCGCTGCCATCCCTTGGATTTGCGTACGCGATGAAGATGGCATTCAGGGCAAGAGTCTGGCTCTCTACAATGTCCAGAGCATTCCTACCTTCTTCCTGATTGACCGCACCAACACCCTGCAGGCACGTGATGCACAGATTAAGGACATAGAGGCAGCCATCAAGAACCTTCTTTAAGATAACCAGAAGATAACCAGGAGTTAGAAGTTTGGAGAGAACAGTTTCGGCTTTTCATCTTCCAGCTTCTAACTCTTATTCTTTAACGTCAGTTCTGTATCTGCTTTCAAGATAACATAGATGGCAATATCTGAATACGAACCATACAAGGAACTTAAGAACAAAAAACGATAAACTTTTAAACCCTAAAAAATGAATAAGAAATTTTTAGCAATGGCAGCCTTGGCACTTATCACAACAGGAGCACAGGCTAAAGTAAAGTTGCCACACATCTTGGGTGACAACATGATTTTACAGCAAAACACAGAGGCTAACCTTTGGGGATGGGACAAACCAGGAACCACAGTAGAGGTAACCACCTCATGGTCTGGGCAGAAATATTCTGCCAAGACCGGAAAGGATGGCAAATGGGCTATCAAAGTACAAACCCCGAAGGCGAGCTACACCCCACTCTCCATCACTTTCGATGATGGCGAAAAGACCACTCTCAACAATGTGCTGGCAGGAGAAGTATGGGTTTGTGCAGGTCAGAGCAACATGGAGATGCCTGTAAAAGGATTCGGCAACTGCCCTGTAGAAGGTTACAACAAGGCGGTGCTCGAAGCAAACCAGTACAAAGGCGTACATTACGTAAAGATTCCTAGCGTAATGAGCAGTAAGCCGTTAGATGATGCCAACTGCGAATGGAAGGAGGTTAACCCGGAAACCGTAGGCGATGCATCTGCTACAGGATACTTCTTTGCACAGGTAATAAACAAGACTCTTGATATTCCGGTAGGTCTGGTCATGGCAAACAAGGGTGGAAGCCGTGTAGAAAGCTGGCTCGACCGCGACTACCTGAAGAAGAACACCAAGGAAGATCTCGACTCTGTAAAGATGACCAAGAACCCTAAGTTTAAGTGGGATTTCCTCTACCCTCTTCTCTGGGGTAACGGAACTTTCCACCCTATCCTCAACTATAGCGTAAAGGGTATTCTCTTCTATCAGGGATGTTCTAACGTGGGCGACCCGGGCGGCCAGTATACCAAACGTCTTGCCGACCTCGTTGCCCAGTGGCGCAGAGACTTCAAGCAGGGCGAACTGCCATTCTATTTCGTACAGATTGCACCTTATCATAATGGCGACGTAAATGGCGATTGGGGACCTAAGCTCCGTGAACAGCAGTTCAATGCAGCCAAGGTGATTCCAAACAGCGGCATCGTCTGTACCGAAGACCTGGTTTACCCATACGAGGTTGAGCAGATTCATCCATGTCAGAAACAGCCTGTAGGCGAACGTCTTGCACTCCAGGCACTCAGCAATACCTATGGCATGAAGGGACTCTTCAGCGAGAGCATGACCTTCAAGGAGATGAAGATTGTAGGTGATACAGTAAAGGTGCATTTCGACAACACCTACGGAGCCTACAACCGCTTTGAAGGTATCGAAGGTTTCGAAGTTGCAGGCGAGGACAAGGTATTCCATAAGGCTACAGCCAAGCACTTCTGGCAGGAAGGCAACGATCCTTGGAATGAGTGCGTCATCGTAACCAGTCCTGAGGTAAAGAAACCAGTAGCCCTTCGCTACTGTTTCCGCAACTTCCAGCTCGGCAATATGGCAAATGCAGGCAACCTGCCTCTCTTCCCATTCCGTACAGATAATTGGTAAATAACAGATAACCAGCGGCCGATCTTTGTTCAGCAGTCAAAGACCGGCCGCTTTTCAATTATAACATGAAGATAAATTCTTTTCCATTAAACATCAATCATTATACATTAATCATAATATGAGTCACGTATTAGATAAGTTTCAGTTTTGCCCGGTTTGCGGCTCTAGTCATTTCGAAATCAACAACATCAAGAGCAAGAAGTGTAAGGACTGCGGATTCTCTTATTACCTCAATCCAAGCAGTGCTACGGTAGCTCTCATACTCAACAGTAAGGAAGAGCTCCTGGCAGTAAGGCGCAAGAAAGACCCAGCCAAGGGGGCACTCGATTTGCCAGGCGGTTTTGTTGACATGGATGAAACAGGTGAAGAAGGTATGGCAAGAGAGGTAAAAGAGGAAACCGGACTGGATGCAACTGAGGTTAAGTATCAGTTCAGCTACCCAAATCTCTACCTTTACTCAGGTTTCATGGTCCATACCCTCGATATGTTCTATGAAGTGAAGGTGAAAGACGACACTCATATAGAAGCAATGGACGATGCAGAAGAATCATTCTGGATACCATTGAGCAGACTCAATCCTGATGAGTTTGCATTCGATTCCATACGCAAAGGGCTCCATCGTTATTTGGAAACAAAATTGGGGTAAAAAGGGTTCAATACAGCCAAATATGGCTCCCAAACATTAAAAAAACCAAAAAAAACACCATATAATAAGGTATAAGCAAAAAGTTTACTTACTTTTGCCAACCGAAAAAAATTGTGTATAAGCTTATGCAAGAGAATTTAGTAATCGTCGAGAGCCCTGCGAAGGCTAAAAAGATCGAAGAGTTTTTAGGTAAGGACTATAAGGTTATGTCTTCTTACGGTCATATCCGTGACCTGAAGAAGAAGGAACTTAGTATAAACGAGAAAACCATGGAACCTGATTATGAGATTCCAGAGGAAAAGAAAAAACTCGTTACAGAATTGAAAACGAATGCGAAGAAAGCCAAGAAAATCTGGTTAGCATCCGATGAGGACCGCGAGGGAGAAGCCATCAGCTGGCATCTTTGCGAAGTACTGGGATTGGATGAGGAGAAGACAAACCGTATTGTCTTCCACGAGATTACCAAACAGGCTATTCTTGACGCAATCAAGAACCCACGCCATCTGGACATGAACCTGGTGAATGCCCAGCAGGCTCGTCGTGTACTCGACCGACTGGTAGGTTTCAAGCTTTCTCCTATCTTGTGGAGAAAGGTTAAGCCAGCCCTTTCTGCAGGTCGTGTACAGAGTGTTGCTGTCCGTCTGATAGTAGAACGTGAGCGTGAAATCCAGAAGTTCCAGAGTGTTCCATACTATCGCGTTACCGCTATTTTCGCCCTGATCAGTGACAGCGGCAATGCAACAGAGGTAAAGGCAGAACTGGACCAGCGTTTCAATACCCACGAAGAGGTTGAAGCATTCCTTGAGAAGTGTAAAGACGCTAAGTTTATGGTTGAATCTGTAACCAAAAAGCCTTTAAAGCGTTCTCCTGCACCACCTTTCACTACTTCTACTCTGCAACAGGAGGCTGCACGCAAGCTTGGTTTCACCGTTGTACAGACCATGATGATTGCCCAGAAACTTTACGAAAGCGGACGCATCACTTACATGCGAACCGATAGCGTAAACCTCTCTACGCTCTGTTCCAACGCCAGCAAAGATGAGATTATCAGAGAATATGGCAAGGAATACAGCCAGACTCGTGCCTACCACACCAGTTCAAAGGGTGCACAGGAAGCGCACGAGGCTATCCGTCCTACATATATGAATGAACCAACCATCGAAGGAACCGCTCAGGAGAAGCGCCTTTACGAACTCATCTGGAAGCGTACCATCGCATCTCAGATGGCTGACGCACAACTTGAAAAGACAACCATCAACATCAATATCGGCAACACAAGCGAAAAGTTTGTTGCTACCGGCGAGGTTGTTTCATTCGATGGTTTCCTCAAGGTTTATCTCGAGTCAACCGACGATGAAGAGCATGCTGAGGATTCTTCCCACATTCTTCCTGCCCTGAAAGAAGGCGATGAATTGCAGCGCAGAGAAATCCTTGCTACAGAGAAGTATTCTCTGGCTCCTGCAAGATACACCGAGGCTAGTCTGGTGAAGAAACTGGAAGATCTCGGCATCGGCCGTCCATCTACCTATGCTCCAACTATCAGTACCATCCAGCAGCGTCAATACGTGGTAAAGGGTGACAAGACGGGTGAAGAGCGCACATTTACCATAGATTCTCTGAAGGGCATCAAGATAACCCAGAAGTTGAAGAAAGAGATGGCAGGCTCTGAAAAGGGCAAACTTCTGCCTACTGATATCGGCATCGTAGTAAACGACTTCCTGATGGAGAACTTCCCGAACATCATGAACTACAACTTTACGGCAGACGTAGAGAAGAAGTTTGATGATATTGCAGAAGGAAAGACCGAATGGACCAACTGGATGAAGGATTTCGACAAGGGCTTTGAGCCTGAAGTGAAGGAAGTTCTGGAAGCCCGCAACCAGCACAAAGCCGGCGAGCGCAATCTCGGAAATGATCCAAAGACAGGAAAGCCAGTATTCGTCAAGATTGGCCGTTTTGGACCTGTGGTACAGATTGGTTCTGCTGAGGATAAGGACAAGCCTCAGTTTGCCCAGTTGCCATCAGACAAGAGCATCGAAACCATCACCCTGGAAGAGGCTTTGGAACTCTTCAAGCTGCCAAGAGAACTCGGTGATTATGAAGGCATTACTGTAACAGTTGGCTCTGGTCGCTACGGTCCTTACATCCTCCATAACCGCAAGTATGTTTCTATTCCAAAGGAGGATGATCCGCTGACCATCACCCTGGATAGAGCCATCGAGCTGATCAAGGAAAAGCGCGAAGCCGAAGAGAAGCGTCATCTCAAAGTTTTCGATGAGGACGATAAGATGGAAATTCTCAATGGCAAGTATGGTCCATACATTGCTTACGACGGCAAGAATTACCGCATTCCAAAGGCAAAACATGAGAGTGCAGAGGAGCTTACATACGAGGAGTGTATGGAAATTATCAAAGCTGCTCCAGAACCAAAGGCTAGAGGCAGAAAGAAATCATAAACATGCCTCATTGTCATAGAAACAGAAGAAAATGAAGTCAATCATCATCATAGGATACATGGGCGCCGGCAAGACAACAGTCGGCAAAGCCCTCGCCAAAGACCTTGGCGTTATGTTCTACGATCTCGACTGGTATATCGAGAGCCGAATGCGCAAGACCGTTAAACAGATCTTCGACGAAGTTGGAGAAGAGGGATTTCGCAAGATAGAGCACAATATGCTACACGAAGTGGCAGAGTTTGAAAATGTAGTGGTAAGTTGCGGAGGAGGAACACCATGTTTCTTCGACAATATGGACTACATGAACCAACTTGGCGAAACGTTTTACCTGAAGGCATCTCCAGAAACCCTTCACGCTCATCTGAAGATGGGCAAAGGCGTACGCCCTCTGCTGCTCAACAAAACACCGGAAGAGGTAGACAAGTTTATCCATGAGCAGCTGAAACTTCGCGAGCCTTACTACGAGAAGGCAAAACACATCATCGATATCAACGTGATGGACAATTATGATAAAATCAACGCTATTGTTCAGCAGATCAGAGACCTGCTGAACATATAGCCGTATCTAATAAAGTAATATATAATAAAGGTAACAAACAAAACTGATTTCCAGCAAGCAAGATTAGAAAATGAAGAAATGGACTATTGAAGACTCGAAGGAGCTCTACAACATCTGTGGTTGGGGTACTTCTTACTTTGGCATCAACGACAAGGGTGATGTCTATGTAACTCCATGCAAGGACAACACGCAGATAGACCTGCGCGACATCATGGACGAGTTGGCATTACGCGACATCAACGCTCCCGTACTGCTCCGTTTCCCAGACATCCTCGACAACCGCATCGAGAAGACAGCCAGCTGTTTTCAAAAGGCAAAGGAAGAGTATGGATACAAGGGAGAAAACTTTGTCATCTATCCTATTAAGGTGAACCAGATGCAGCCGGTCGTTGAGGAGATTATCTCTCACGGCAAGAAGTTCAACCTCGGACTGGAGGCTGGCTCCAAGCCTGAACTCCACGCCGTCATCGCCGTACAGGCACAGAGCGACTCGCTCATCATCTGTAACGGTTACAAAGACGAGAGCTACATCGAACTTGCCTTGCTGGCTCAGAAGATGGGCAAGCGCATCTTTATCGTAGTAGAAAAGCTCAATGAGCTGGATATCATCGAAAAGGTAGCCAAAAAGCTCAACGTAAAGCCAAACATCGGTATCCGCATCAAACTGGCTTCTTCAGGCTCAGGCAAATGGGCTGAAAGCGGCGGCGATGCATCTAAGTTCGGCTTGACCAGCGCAGAACTGCTCACAGCCCTCAAGAAGATAGACGAGATGGGATTCCACGACTGTCTGCGCCTTATCCACTTCCATATCGGAAGTCAGATTACCAAGATTCGCCGCATCCAGACAGCTCTCCGTGAGGCAGCCCAGTTCTATATTAGCCTCCACAAGATGGGTTACAATGTAGATTTCGTAGATTGCGGTGGCGGACTCGGTGTAGATTACGACGGCACCCGCTCTTCCAGCAGCGAGAGCTCCGTAAACTACTCTATCCAGGAGTATGTAAACGACTGTGTCTATACATTCGTAGATGCAGCCAACAAGAGCAATATCGAGCACCCTAACCTCATCACCGAGAGCGGCCGCTCGCTCTCTGCCCATCACTCAGTCTTGGTTATCGATGTCTTGGAGACCGCTTCCCTGCCAGAGATGCCTGAGGAGTTTGAGGCGAAGGAGACCGACCACCAGCTGGTGAAGGATCTTTATGAGATATGGGACAACCTGAATCCTCGCAACATGCTGGAAGACTGGCATGATGCCGAGCAGATTCGCGAAGAGGCATTGCAGCTCTTCTCTCACGGCATCGTAGATCTGAAGACCCGTGCAGAGATTGAGGCAATGTACTGGAGCGTGTGCCACGAGATCAACAATCTTGCCAAGCACATGAAGCATGTACCAGAAGAGCTCAGAGGTCTGGACAAGATTCTTGCCGACAAGTATTTCTGCAACTTCTCTCTGTTCCAGAGCCTGCCAGACAGTTGGGCTATCGACCAGCTCTTCCCTATCATGCCTATCCAGCGTCTGAACGAGCGTCCTACCCGCAACGCTACCTTGCAGGACATCACCTGCGACAGCGACGGAAAGATTGCCAACTTCGTTACCGACGGTCATATAGGTAACGTTCTTCCTCTTCATCCATTGAAGAAGAACGAGCCATACTATCTCGGTGTGTTCCTCGTAGGTGCCTACCAGGAGATTCTGGGCGACATGCACAATCTCTTCGGCGACACCAATGCTGCCCACATCTCTGTAAAGGACGGCAAATATTGCATCGACCAGATATTCGACGGCGAGACCGTAGAGGAGGTATTGGATTACGTACAGTACAATCCGAAGAAGCTCGTCCGCCAGTTGGAGCAGTGGGTAACCAAGAGTGTGAAGGAAGGCAAGATTTCGCTAGATGAGGGCAAGGAATTCTTGGGCACCTATCGCAATGGTCTCTTCGGATACACTTATCTTCAGTAAGAATTAACAGTTGATAGTTAATAGTTTACAGCAAGATTGCCCTATAAACTATTAACTATAAACTATAAACTAAACTTAAAGATGGAAAAAGTAACAGTAGTAAAGGTAGGCGGTGCCATCGTTGAAGACAGCGAGCAGCTGGCACAGCTCTTGAAGGATTTCGCAGCCATTCCCGGCAAGAAAGTATTGGTACATGGCGGTGGCCGCCGTGCCACTAAGGTAGCCGCAGCCCTCGGCATCGAGAGCAAGATGGTGAACGGCCGCCGCATCACCGATGCAGACATGCTGGAAGTGGTAACAATGGTTTATGGCGGTCTGGTCAACAAGAACCTGGTTGCCAAGCTCCAGGCTAACGGCGTGAATGCTCTCGGTCTGACCGGTGCTGATATGGACGTAATCCACAGTCACAAGCGTCCGTTGAAGGACGGTATCGACTTCGGATACGTGGGCGATGTAGAACGTGCCAACGGCAAGATGCTCCAAACCCTGATTAATGAAGGCATTACTCCAGTGATGGCTCCATTGACCCATGACGGCAAGGGCAACATCCTCAACACCAATGCCGACACCATAGCCAGCGAGACTGCCAAGGCTCTGGCTCCTTACTACGATGTGACATTGATATATAGTTTTGAAAAGAAAGGCGTGCTCAGTAATCCTGAGAATGACGACAGCGTGATTCCAGTGATTACCCGTGCCGATTTTGAGAGATACAAAGCAGATGGTACCGTAGCAGGCGGCATGATTCCTAAGTTGGAGAATGCCCTTGCAGCCATTGATGCTGGTGTGAAAGAGGTGATTATCACCCTTGCTACCGCCATCGACGGAAAGCACGGAACAGTGATTAAGTGAAGAACGAAGAGTGAAGAGTGAAGAATTCATCACCTTTTTTCTTAACAAGAGTTAAAAATAGAAATAAATCAAGATTGGTTGTAACTTTCTTATAACATAGTCGTCATTAATTATAGAGGGATGAAAGAAATCAGTTTCCAAAACGATGTTTTGCCGCTGAAGAACAAACTCTTCAGACTGGCCCTTCGCATTACTCTCAACCGGGAGGAAGCGGAAGACGTTGTGCAGGATACGCTGATTAAAGTCTGGAACGCCCGCGACAGATGGCAGGAACTTGACTCCATCGAGGCATACAGCCTCACCATCGCTCGCAACCTCTCGCTCGACCGCATCAAGAAGATGGAAAATCAGAATGATTCGCTGGAAGAGCAGAATACAGAAAGGTTAGACGAAAACACTTCTACCCCCTCAGAAAGGATGATTCAGAAAGACAAACTGGACATCGTAAGGAATATTATCGACGAGTTGCCTGAAAAGCAGCGCAGCTGTCTGCAGCTTCGAGACATCGAAGGAAAGTCCTACAAGGAAATAGCAGACATCCTCAGCATCACGGAAGACCAGGTCAAGGTGAACATCTTCAGGGCTCGTCAAACAGTCAAACAAAGATTTCAACAATTCGACAGATATGGATTATAAGTACATCAACCAACTTTTGGATCGCTACTGGAAGGGCGAGACTTCTCTCGAAGAAGAGGAGATTCTCCGTGCATTCTTCAGCCAGGACGAGTTGCCTGCCGAGCTGAAGCCATACCAAGCGCTCTTCTCTTACGAGATGGGCGAGGCTAAGCAAGAGGCACTGGGTGATGACTTCGACCAGAAGATGATGGCGATGATTGAGGATGAATACACCAAGAAGCCTAACAAGGCAAAGGTCGTTTCATTGACAGAGCGCCTGAAGCCTCTCTTCAAGGCTGCTGCCGTGGTAGCTATCATCCTGACATTGGGCAATGCAGTTCAGGTTCCTTTCCAGAACAATGGCAATGATTCTGTTGAAAACGTAGGATACATCAAGAGTGGCAAGGGCGTGTCCGTAGCCATGGGAGATTCTGCTTCGGTTGATTCTATGCAACGCACAGGCATCGATCAGGTAAGCACTCCAACAACGTCTCCAACGTTATTAAAGTAGATTATTTCTATGCTTTCTCTATAAAAAAATCATGTTTAGTAAAACAATTCTGAAGCTGTGAAGTTTCAATTCTCTCAAATTTTTCATAACATACTAACGTAATAGGGCTGCCAGGATGTACTGGCAGCCCTTACTTATTTTATATTTTTGTACACAAGCGTATGATAAAGGATACACAAGTGGCTCAATTTATCGCCACTGCGAGGCTTCATTTAAGCCTCCTTCCGGTCATCATTGATGACTCTTACTAGGCTTAATATAAGCCACTTAACCTATTATCAAGAAGCATCTGAAAGGCTATTTTCCCTAATGGGGGTTAACAGAGTTAACAGTTAACAGCCCAAAATGCCTACTTTCCCCCCACTCACATATAATAATAAGTATATATATTTATATATAATATAAGGTATGGGAGAGGGGGAGGATGCAAAAAACAGCTGTTAACTGTTAACCTGTTAACCCTTTGTCCCTTTTGTTAAAAATACTAACTCGCTCTAAATTGGACTTTGATTGAAAATCAAGAAGTTGGGCGTTTGCCTATATTATATAGGTAACAATATGGAAACGAGCGGACTTCTGCTCGTTTCTGTATTTTGCAATATGCAAAGAACGCCTCAATTCGGGGACAAAGATACGATATTTTTCTTAATATCCCATAATTTGCAAGAAGAGAAACATAGAAATTAGGACTTTTTTACATGAAATCTCAAACTTGTGAACATAACCCCATCATAAAATGAATAGCAAGTATTCCTGCTGAGTTTATCAAATAAGGGCCATTGTTGTTGATGACGACTCTACCATCAGCTCATATATACCTTTTCGACACAAGCATATCTTGTTTTCGTTTGTACTCCGAGTGTGTACAGTTTCAAACCATGATTTACATTCTTATATAAGAAAGTGAAGCCGTGACCATTTGTGTATTTTTGCCAAACTAACTCCAGTACATACAACAGATGTAAAAGATTTCTGCAAAATCGACCAAAATCATAAGAAAAAAAACACCAAATCAGCAAATTTCTTAAAGATTATATCCGTTTATTAAGATTATTTTTGTATATTTGCAGCATTAGTTTGGTGGTAAAGCCTATTGGCCTGCCACGTGACAATAGGACTTTACGGAGCAAGCCTATATCACAATTCTTCTCCGTAGTAACAGTCCGTTCTCTCTCACTGGTCTCTCCCTGCGCGGCAGAGGCATACGTTTTTATATTTTTCAAACACTCCAAATTGACAGCGCATGATAGATCAAAGTCGCCAATTTAAATCTCTGGAGCTGAAAAAATCACCGATAAGGTAATAGAAGAAAAGGACTCTAAAAATAATAATACAAAAGATAATAAATAATGGATACGATACCTCTATGGTGCATAATATTTATTAATTGCATAACGCTCTTGAGTAGTGTATGGATACTTATATATTTATACAGAAATAGGAGTAAAAAAAGTTTTTCCACATATATATATGGAATAGCTTCATTGATAGGACTGTTCTTAGGTGTGATAAGTTTTTTTTATTACATCTGTCATGCATTTTGTGCAATATTATTTGGTATAGAAATATTCATTGATACATATATGGAACAGAAAAAGAGTCCTGTTAATAGGACTTATTTCAAAATAACAATTCCTCATCCTTATGTTCTTAAGGGCTACTATTGCGGTATTGGTTTTATGTTCTATGGGATAATGGTGATATTATCATGATATAAGCAAAAATATGTTCTACAGTTGCAGGTTATCAAGGATAATTATGCAACCTTTGCAGTGCCGTACAATGGCGAGGACAACAACGATTATGTCGATGGCGAGGCTTCTGCTGCAATGACGGCAGCTTGGAAGCTGCGCAGGCACGAGCTTTGTCGAGAGCTGCAAAGAATAACTTCCAAGAGGGCGACGCATACGAGAAGATGCAGTTCTACTACCACCCAGACCATTTGGGTAGCAGTAGTTACATCACCAACCTTAACGGCGAGGTGGTGCAGCATATTGAGTATGTACCTTTCGGTGAGGTTTTCGTTGAGGAACGCAATAACATTTCAAATAATCCATTAAGAAGAGAGAGAAATGGCAAAAGATAGGATGCTTTATATGAAATTATGTTTTGTAGTAATAGTCTTTGGACTATCTTTTATTATTTGTAACAAGCATTATATTAAGTATAGTGCTTGTTACAAGCTTCCGATACCTAAAACTCCATTTTATCCAGATGCTTATAAATTTGCAAATACAAAAGAAGAGTTTTTGTCAAATATGAAATTAATTAACAATGCAATAAAAGTAGAAGCCATTATTGATACAAATAAACTTGATTTTAACAATCATACATATCTCTTTGTGTTTGGCGCACCAATAAAAAAAATGTACTATAGTTTTAAGACTACATTATTTGACGATAAATCTCCGAGTTACGCAAAGGCTATAAGACATAAGAAAAAATGTGTATTTATAAATTATAATATTCCAACAGGGTACACGTATTTGTATGAAATAAAAAAAGACGAGACCCTTACTGGTTTCAATGGAATATAAGAAATTCATTGAATTGACAAAGAATAGAAATCCGTGGATTATTGTTTATCCACGGATTTCTATTTCTTCGCCTGTATATAAGTATAGGGCGTTATGTGTCTATCAATTTACAGCAAGCACATTGGGGCGCAAAAGCTCTTGATAGTATTAGTGAGAGATTGCAGCGTGAATTACCAGGATTAAGAGGCTTTTCTTCAGGCAACTTGAAGAAAATGCGTATCCTCTATGAGGAATGGCAATGCCTTTCAATTGGTTCGCCATTGGCGAACCAATTACAACAGCTTGAAAATAAGATAGAAGAAGGTGTTGAAATAGGAGAAAAGACACTCCTTTGTATTAACAGACCTATAGAGTCAGCAGACTTACGTATAAAAACCAAACAGGATATGCCTGAAGAATTACAGAAGGCTTTGCCTGATTTGGATAAGATGAAAGATTTATATTGCAAATCGTTGTAAATGTGTATTCACATTATATAAAATGCGTATTAAGGAGTAAGGTAATAAAGTTCTTACTCCTTTTTCGTATCTGTCACAATGGATGTTAGGGGCTTTAGATGGCGAAACTGCAGTTTCTATACTTTTATATACAGCAATAACCGCCATTTAAATGTTAAAATCGGACAGGATTGGCAGAAAATCCAAGTAAACCTTGCAATAAAACTAGGAAATTGCCGTTTTTTATGGTGTAACTTTGTAAGGTTAAACTAAATAATAAAAAATGAAGAAATTCGTGATTTGCCTTCTCGCTTTTCTTATTTGTGGTTGTAGAAGAACGATTGATTTCGATTTCGACACCTACAAACAATCTCTCCATATCAGTAATGGCTATTTTTATGACTTATGTTTTGAAAATGACTCCGTTCTTCCAAATGGAAAATCATACGAAGGCGCATTATTTTTGATATGGCAAGATTCATTATGTGTACCTCCTACAAAAATTGATTTGAACAACTATATTCCAAATGGATATATTGTTAGTCGTGGTGGAATACCATCATCTGAAAGAAAGATAAAACTAAAAGCGAACTCCACCTATACAATTTCATCCACAGGCTTGGGTGCTGTGGAATGTCGTATTAAGGCTTGGACAAATCGCAATGGGAAAATTTTAAAAGCAGTCAAATATTGACTATAAAAACTTAATCTTAGAATCCTTGAAAAGAAAAGTTGAATGTTCAATCAGAAATTTTACTATATGTGGCAAAAGTATTTCATAGTAATAATTTTGTTCTGTTTGTATGCCTGTAAAGGTGAAAGAAAAGAGCAAAATACAAACTCAACAATAATTGAGAAGAAATGGGCGAAAGATTGCAGTAATGATTCCAAAATTCATGTTTTATCGTCTAATGCTCAATTTGCAAATGGGAAAAAAGTTCTAACGAACAAACAGGAATATATGCAAATGACAAAAGATTGCATATATAATGTAGAAACTCTTGTTGCGAAATATCTTGAAGACAAAGATAAAAAATCATTATTCTAATAAAAACAATACAATAGATTGTTATTTTAGACAATACTTATGCTATAAAGAAAATATGCATCTTTTTGTATTCGCGAATCTGTATGCATATAGAACTACAAAATATGAAATAAATACGACCAACGCATTTGCAGATAATCCTAAAAATCATGTTGTTAATCCTCTCAATGGCAACAATAAGGACTATAAAATGTTGTTAGTGAACTTATCAGAAAGGTCAATATGTAGTTTTCATTAAAGTTTTCAATATGAAGTATATTATAACATTTGCAATGTGTTTGTTCTTGATGTGCTCTTGTGACAATCATGATTTTGAACTATCTGAAAAAGAACAAGTTTTTTACATCAACCAAATGCTGTATTTTTCCATTGAGCCATGGGACAGCCTTAGCAAAGCATATTCTTATGACTTTTTCCTACGAAACCCGAAACCATGCAAGGAAGTTGACACCATTTATTTAGAAAGGAAGATTCCAAATAAATTTAAAGTAATTGAATCTTCTTCATACACACGAGAATATAATCTCGACCCTTCATTCATAAAATTATTGCCAAATACACAATATATAGTATCACATACTGGAATGGGCGCCAGAGTAAATATTTTCAAATATTATTATACTGACCCTTTTGGTAAATTACATGCTAATGATTCACTGAATGAACATATTAACGTGGACTCCATCCGAATCCACCTTAATAGATAAAGCATTTGTCTTGCGCCCAACCAACGTAGGACAAGGGCTTTTCCTTTGTGGGCAGCAGCCATCGGCATCATCTCCTGTTACGCTTCGCTTCATCTGCACCTTTTTGGTGAGAACAAATACCTTCTCGAACACCGTACCGACGGCACCGATGCCTTCGAAACGCTCTATATCGGCTGCGAGAAGTTCCCACAGCACGATTTATATCCAATTGCTATTGGTGGAGTAAGAAAATTGCTAATTTTTGCAGAAAATAAAAAGAAATTCTGTATCTTTGTCGCAATAAAAATAAAAATAAAAAGAAGTATGAAAAAGATAGTTTTTATTCTACTCATTTTTTGTAGTTTTCTTGTAGTATGGGGATGCTATAAGAATAAAACGAAATGTGTTCCACAGAAAGAAGCAACTTCTGATTCTTCTATGAGAAGTAATGACGACACTCTAAGCCTTATGATAGAGCATGAGGTTGACGATGTTGATTATGGAGTGATTATAAAACGTGGCGACAAGACCATTCATCGCTTCGGATACAAATATCCTGAAGATGATGATCTTGTACCAAATGAAGAACGTATTGATAGTTGTCTGTTGACTGACTTGAATTTTGACGGTATAAAAGAAGATGTGCTGTTTTATTTGGGTAGCTTTGGTGCTTCTGGCACTGAACATTTTGATGCATGTGTTTGGAATCCTAATACTGAGCATTATGACAAAATTGAAGAATTCAAAGATATTCCAAACCCCCAAATCAGCGACAAATACAAGTGTATTCTTTCAAGAGTGTATGTTTCTTCCGCAGAGAACGAATATGCAAAATATGTATGCACCAATGGACATCTCATTAAGGTTGCCGAATTGAGACAATATTGGAAAGGGAACATTTATCCAGAGCGAGACAGGGCTGTTTATGAAGAGCATTTTATTAAAGCTAATGTTTGGAAGAGAAACTTGAAACTAAATCAAATTAGCGATTTCTGGAAACCGGTCGTACCGTTTTGATTATATCCAATTGGAGTTGGTGGGGTCATATAAAAATAAAAAGGAATTATGGGCAAATATCGCTTTCCATAATTCCTTTCTAATTTTTTCTTTTTAATGAGTTGTAGATATTACCTTTTTCCCAGACAAATCATATATCTGTTCTTCCTTTTGTGGACTTATTGTAATGTTATTGACTCCTGTTGTCGGGAAATCATCCGTTTAAGGGGTAAATACCGTACAACGAGTGAAACGATTAATAAAAGTACAATCATCGCAATAATACTATTGATTTTACGTTCTTTTCAAAGAAAGGGGTTGTGTGATAGTGGCTTAAAGGCTAAAAGCACTACCTTTGCATACAATAATAAAAAATAACGCAATGAAATGATCAAAATATTTAAAGACAATGAAAAGAATTATCGATAGTACATTAGTAATACTTTCTTTGATGTTGATCTTCGGTTGCAAGGAAAGTAAGGTGGGGCAGGGAAACCCTACCAAAGACAGCATGTCTATTGACACCGATAGTGTGATTTCGGGCAAGGTCTTTACCAAGCAAGATATTGCATCGGAAGATACGCTTAACGCTGTTATAAGAACACAATCTCCCAAGTCCAAGGATTTCGATTTTGAAGTATTTATTATGCGAGGGGAGAAAACTGTACAAATTATACCTTTCTCTTATCCAAAGGACGATACTTTTGACCCAAATGGTGGCCGGAAGGATAGCTGTCTGATGGCTGATGTGACGTTTGATGGCAATAAAGATCTGTTGGTATATTTGGGACAATTCGGAAATCAAGGTGTGGAATATTGGGATGCTTATGTCTGGAATGAAGTCAAGCAGAAGTTCTTGTTTGTTCCATCATTCCATGATATTCCCAATCCTACGCTTAACGAAAAAGAAAAGATTATTGAATCTTTCAGCCGTGGTTCTGCCGTTGATTATGAGTTTGGAAAATGGAAGTTCGAGAAAGGAGTGTTTGTACAAAAAGAACTTCTGTCACACCCTCCGAGAGAGAGTGAATAGTGTTATTCTCCGTTCATCACCACTTCATGGCCTCCTTGGGAAGCAACAACTTCGTGCTTTCTCTAAAGGCATGGATTCAAAAAACAGACGCAACAAGTGAATCGAGCAGGAAGAAAACTGCTTCGTTTTCCTCCTACTCGATTGCTCGGCATGAGCTTATCTAATGGGTGCAAGTCCCTAATAAGCCTGGTGTGGGAGGTCGGTAAATGTGAAAATAGGAAGCAACTGCCTTTTATGATTAGCATTTACCTCCTACCCGATTCGAAACGAAGAATGCGCTTGTACCAGATGGTCGTTATCTATTATTTCTGATTAATTTTCTTTTTAATTTCATTCACCTCTTTAAATAGGCTATTAGCAATGCTATCTTTAATTGCTGCCATCTGTATCATTTCGTTATGATAGCGAATTGAGTCCTCGTAAATATTTACATGAGTTCTCACTTTCTCAATAACTTCTTTATTTGGGCATACAGAAAAGTTCTTTTCGATGTATCGAACATTTGGATCGTTAGATGGAAGAACCATCTTCAAAGCACGATATTTCAAGTCTGCCTCCTCCCAATCTTGGTGCTCTCGCCATTGGGTGAGGTTGCCCCAAATGGAGAGAACGAGAGATAGAGCCAAGCCGCCAATGAAAAGAAGAACATACTTTGATGTAGGCTCGAAGCGATGGGTGACAAGTTTCTTCTGAGGTGAATTGTTCATCACTTCAAGTTTATCTTGCAATGTCTTTGAGGAAACATCATTCTCTTGTCTCATCTGCTTGACTGCATCAACCAAGAACTTGCTTCGCTGCTCATTTTTGCCAAGTTCAACCTTGATAAGGTCAGCAAAAACGATAATGGCATCTCTTAATTTGGATATTTTACCTCTGACTTCCTCTTCTTTGATAAACATCGCATTGATTGACTTATCCAACTTGGTTATGTCATTACTTGCAGGAACGGTTTCCGCTCCTGCGTTCTTTGTGGAGACAGAAAGTTCATCAACTTTCTGCTCCAATCTCTCAACTGTGCCGTAGATGGCTTCCAATAGTTCTTCTTTCATCTTTCTTTTGTTGTTTGAATGGTTTGTAACTTGCATCAAAGGCTAAAGCCTCTTCTGCGTTTCTTCTTTTTCTTCTTGGATGATTCATCCTCTGGGAATTGCTCAAAGGTCTGTGCATTGGCAGAAGCAAAAAGTCCTATGGAAGAAATACCATTCCATGGGTTCTGGCTGCTCTCCGACATGAATGGCAACAGCTCGTCCTTGAAACTACCTTGCTCATATTGTTGAGTAGAAATGGCTCTTGCTGATACATGGTTCTCCGTTCCCTCAAATCTTGCATTCAGTTTGCCAAAGCTATAGTCTCGGCTAATCTGCGTACCCTTGAAGCTATATCCATCCTTGCAGAAACGGATGCCTTGAACCTTGATTTGCTCCTTGTCCTTATAGACAAACTCCAAGAGAACACCTCGCTTTGCAAGTTCATTCTTGAACTTCTGCCAACTACCTGCGGTTTTCAAGACATCCTTGACAACATTGTGAATCTCGTATTTGGCACGCTCAGCATTGCGTAACTTGCGAGTATTTGTCTTGCTTTTGTCCGTTCCGTAAGTCAGCCCATACTTGGATTTTAGACTCTTGGTCACCTGCTCATTACGCCTGTAATCATTCCTGTCTGATATGAGTTTGCCCTCGTTATTGATGCGGTTATACACGATATGACAATGTGGATTGTCCGTATTGTGATGCCTTACGATGATGAATTGGGTATCGGTGATGCCCATCATCTGCATGTATTCAAGGGTTATCTTAGCCATGAACTCATCCGTCAAACGTGGCTTGTCCTCGGGTTTGAAGCTCAATGCAATGTGTCCCACAGGCTTCTTAATCCTTGGATTTAGCTGCCTCTGTAGCTCGAAACTTTGCATTATCTCGGCATTCGTGCCGAGTAACACACCATCCGAGGCGATGATTTTCGCCTCGTCCTTGCCTGTAACATAGCGGATGCAACCACCAAATGAGCTGCCCTTCTTTAGCTTGCCTATCATGTGGTATCCTCCTTTCTGCCCATACTGCTTGGCTTCGGTTTATAACTTGCTTGGCGATACTCGCCAAGGATGGATTTCAATCTTCTCAACAAGTCCACCACATATACATGGGTTTCATGGAAACCTCTCTGATGCGACAGCTTGGTAAGTTGGTTGAGATTGTTCGCCATGCCAATGAGATTCTTGGCGATGGCTACCGTCTCAGTGTTGTGTCCACTGACCACCTCGCCGTTCAAGGCGGACTCACGGATGTACTCCGCCAACTTACGGTTGGCTTTTCTCGCCCTCAGTCTCAATGCCTCGTAGCTTGGTTTCGAGAACTTCACCGTGACAGACTTCGACAGCTTGCGAACCCTGCCCGTGGGCGGTCTTCCGCCCTTTCTCTTGTCTTGTTCCTGTACGTTTGTCATTCGATACACTGTTTACAGTTGGTACACTCACTTTTTGCGACCGTCGGGAGCAAAATTTCTCCGCCCTCATGGTGGAGCGAGGCGTTTTGGGGTTCCCAAAACATAACCTCGCTCCCTCTCAGAACACGTTAGTTGGAACTACAGCCTTTCATCTATCCACGTCCAAGGTCGCAGACCTTAATTCTCACAATTTGCGCCAAGCCTCGAAGTCCTCTTCATAAAGGCTTAGGTGGTGGCGCACGATGTTCTCGATGATGCCCGATACGCTCATGCGTCTCCCTCCGAGGATGCGGACGATACGATCAAGACGGTCTCGTACATCGGAACTGACGAAGACTGGCTTGCGGTCGTCAATCCTTGGAACTTGGAGGAAGGTCTGCTGATACTCCTCCAATGTCGCCTTGCGCTGCTTGCCACTGATGCGCTTCTGCGGATTCGGTGGCGATTGAGCCTCGTTCGTTGATGTTTCCTCTCTATAGGGAGTTGTTGCAGCAACTTTCTCTACAATTGCTCTCAACTCTGGGTTCTCTACATCATCATAGAGAGAATTACAACTACTTGGATTGGCTTTGTTGCCATACGCAGATGGTTTAACAAAATCCAACATACTCTTTTTCCATCAGCTCCTTTTGCCCAGGAGCCAAGACTGCATCTTTTGTTCTTGCCATAGCTTATGCTGTTTTATTTGTTAGTATAGTGGTCACGGTTTGCACCATTGACCGATTGTCGGGTGCAAAGTAAGTGTACTGAGTGCAGCCATGCAACTGATTGGGTGTAACGTGGCAATTTAGTTGTGGCTTGCTTATTTGCATACCGAGATAGTTGTGAGAACTTCAACGTATTTCTCAACTCATCATTGTTCATGTATTCGTTGCAGTCGTGCAAGTTTTTCTTGTTGTTTTTGGCGTTGAAGTCGGCAAACCCCGGCAACATACTGCCACAGAAATTGAAAACGCTTGTTTTTAGATTGCCGTGCCTTATCTTTGCACTCACAAGCGTGGAGCACAGCATATGCGTGGAGCTTTGCGACATATAACATAGTATTAACTTAGAAAAAAGAAAAATATGGGATTCATCGTATTCGAGGAAGAGGCATTCAACTATCTTGATGCCCAGTTGGAGAACTTCGTGAAGCGCATGGACAGAATCCGTGAGCACAGTGAGGACAAGACCATGAACAAGTGGCTCGACACGCAGGACGTGTGTCAGACGCTCAACATCTGCCCACGGACAGTGCAGACGCTTCGGGACAACGGAACTTTGGCTTATACGCAAATCAGCCACAAGACCTACTACAAGCCGGAGGACGTGATGGCTATCGTAGCAGTAGTGGAGGACAAGAAAAAGGACATGCGCTTTCGCAAGCGCACAGGTTAGGCTGTCAATATACAACAGCCACTTAATCCAAAGCAGCAAGTAAACCGAGTAACGTAAGTATCAACAATAAAACGAGACAACTATGAGCAATGAAGTAATGACAAGAAACAGCGAGTGGATGAACCACATCGTGAACCACCTCAACCGAATGGTTGACAACTTTGAACGTGCCGTGATGAACTACCGCCCCATGCTTGACGGTGAGCGCTTCATGACGGACAAGGAGCTTTGTGCCAGACTGCAACTGAGCCGAAGAACCCTGCAGGACTACCGAAACAACGGTGTCATCCCGTATATCCAGCTTGGCGGAAAGATACTCTACCGCGAGTCCGATATTCAGAAGATTCTGATGGCTAACTATCGTGAGGCGTACAGAATGAAAGGTGTGTAGGAGAATGTCCTTGATGAGTGTGTGAAATGAACAAGGCGACAACGTATAACTTACCGAGCGTGGCTGTTATAGGTTGTCGCCTCGTTTTATTGGCTATACCGAGTTGTTCGTGTTTGCCGGGTATCATTTGTGTTACCTATATAAATCTAATACCATGCTAAAACACACTGCGGTGGTTCGCCCAAGTGGCTGGAGGCGCAAAGCCTCCAAGGAACGTTGCTTTATGGCTGTTCTATGCCATTGCATTCTCTGTAAAGATACAGACCAGTTTAGTGCGGCTTGTCTGTCTGCCGATGACGGACTGCATGATGAACTCCCGAAAGGCTCTGCTCTCAATGCTGTCAATACGGAAGGCTACCGCAATGACGAGTTCAAGGCTATACACATCATAGCTGATGCGGTCGTTCTTTCTGACATGACGGCGTACACCCTGCTCTTTCAGAATGCCGTCCTTGAATATAGCCTTGACAGCCTTGCGCACATAGCAGCCGAATACATTATACATGTCGGCAATCTCCTGCATGGTCATCCATACAGTATCGGTCGGCATGGATACCGTTCCGCTCTCGCTGATAGTTATAACTCCTCTGTTCATTTTCCAATAGTTTTTTCGTTCGATAATCTGTTCCTTTCTCGCTTGGCAATAAGCTTATCCATGTCATTTGAAATCTTCTGCTCCGTCACCTGCGCATAGACCTGTGTGCTTGTAATGTCTGCGTGTCCCATCATCTTGGCTATGCTGCCGATGGGAATGTCCTCGTTGAGCATCAAGACTCCGAATGTATGGCGGCTGGCGTGGAATCCCAACTTATTACTTATGCCAAGCACCATTCCAAGGGTATGCACATCAAGATAGATGTCTTTCTTCTCACCCAGTGGAAAAACAGGCTTGCTGTCGTCCGTGGTATTGTAGAGCGAAAGAATCTTCTCGGCTATCGGATGGAGCGGCACGAAGAACTCCACGCCTGTCTTCTCTCTTTCCTTGCGGATGAACTTCCTACCATCGGAGTTCTCACTGATATGGTGAGGGTACAGTTTCTTTACATCTATATAGGATAAGGAGGTGAGCGAGGCAAAAATGAAACATCTGCGTGCAAGCTCCGTTCGCTCGTCAGCCATCGGGGTAGAGAGCATCTTGATGAAGTCTGCCTTGCTGATATGGGTCATCTTCGGGGCTGCCTTCTTCTCATACCCTATCTTGGCTATGGGATTGAAGCGGATAATGCTCCTGTCCACTGCCTTGTACATCAACATGTTCAGCCAGAGAAGGCAATGGTTCACGTAGCTGTCGATGCGTCCCTGGTCTCGTTTCAGGAATAGCTTGTATTCCTCCCCGAAATTCTCGTCTATGTCCTCAAAGGCGATGTCGTCCTTATCCAACGAATGGACAAAGGCTCTCAGGTTCTTCTGCCATGTTCGCTTGTGCAGAAAGGTTTGTCTGGCTTTTGAGGTTCGATACCATTCCACGATGGTATCACCAAAGTTCAGCAAGAACCTTCCTGTCGTGTCCTTGTCCTTCAACACAGCCTTCAGCATTTCCACGGTGATGATGCCATTGGTGGTAAGAAGTAAGTTGTATTTATCCTTGACCTCAGCAAGGAAACTTGCCAATCGTCCGTTGTCCCTTGCATTCCGTACCTCTCCCTTCTTGGCGTTCCACTCCTGTGGTGTACAGGATATGCCTGTGGAAATGGCTGCACTTTTGCCGTCAACGGTGATGCGGCAAAGTATGTTGGCTGTTCCGTCTGCCTTCACCTTCTGTCTGTTGATGTAAGGCAAAATTGAAAATGTACTTCTGCTCATAGTTGTTGTCCTTATAATATAATAATGTAGTTGAAACTGTAAAAAGAAAAGTTGAAAGCCTTGTTCATAATGCGAGAATAAAGTCCTTCTCGGTTGCAGCGATGAACTTGTCCATGTCCTCAAACAGCTTCTTTTGGGTTACTCTCGCATACCGCTGCGTCATCTTCACATCCTTGTGACCGAGCATCTTGCAGATGGTCTCCATCGGCACACCTGCCTCCAGCGTAATGAGGCTGGCGAACGAGTGTCGTGATACATGCACAATTTAAGCAAAAGCAACGGAAAGTAAAGATGGGAGAAATGAACTGCAAGTGGTTGAGAATGAGCAATATTTCATAATTCTGCCAATTGGCTGCAAAGCAAAGCCGAGCAGGATATTGAGTTATTTCAGTTACCAAACCGTTAGCGGTCAGTTACCGAAACCAACACTGCTAACGAGGTGAAAAACAAATAGTTTGTCACCAGTGTTTGTTGCACTGTTCTGCACAACTTTCAATGACAGAGAATGCTTACTGATTGATTATTTTTGCAAACTAAAAAAGTAAGCAGATGAAAGTTGAAAAATTCAAGGTGCTGCTCTACCTCAAAAAGAGCGGATTGGACAAGAACGGTAAGGCTCCCATCATGGGACGCATCACCCTCAACCGAACAATGGCGCAGTTCGGTTGCAAGTTGTCATGTACGCCAAAGTTATGGAATCCACGTGAGAGCAGACTTGACGGCAAGAGCAAGGAGGCTGTGGAAGTGAACGCCAAGATTGACAAGCAGTTGCTGGCAATAAACTCAGCCTACGAGTCACTTGTGGAGCGCAAGACGGATTTTGACGCAAAGGCGATAAAGGATCTGTTTCAATGCAGTGCAGACACTCAGATGACCTTGTTGAAGCAGCTTGACGCCATCATTGCGGACATTGAGTCAAGAATCGGCATCGACTACAAGAAAGGCACGCTGCCAAACTACCAGTACACTCGCCTGACATTGGGATTGTTCGTCAAGAAGCGTTATGGAACTGACGATGTGGCATTCGGTGAGCTTGACGAGCAGTTTATCCGTGAGTACATGGACTTTTGCTTGGACGAGAGAGGTCTTGCACTTGATACAGTCCGCCACTATCTCGCCATATTGAAGAAGACCTGCCGAATAGCTTTCAAGGCAGGACACTCCGAGCGTTATCATTTCATGCACTTCAAGTTACCTCAAAAGAAAGAGAATCCACCAAAGGCATTGACACGTGAGGACTTCCTGAAAATTCGTGACCTCGAAATACCAGAGCGAAGAAAATCGTTGGCTTTGACCCGTGACCTTTTCCTTTTCGCCTGCTATACAGGCACGGCTTATGCCGATACGGTTTCCATCACGGAAGAAAACCTCTTTCGTGATGAGGAGGGCAGCCTTTGGCTGAAATACCATAGAAAGAAGAACAAGATGCTTGCACGTGTGAAGTTACTGCCAGAGGCGCTTGCCATGTTGGAGAAATACAAAGACCCGACAAGACCAACTCTTTTACCGCCACAGGAATTTCGAGTGCTGAGAGGTAACATGAAAAGTCTCCGAGTACTATCTGGCATAAGTATGGATTTGGTCTATCATGTTGGACGGCACAGTTTCGCATCGCTCGTTACGCTCGAAGAAGGTGTTCCGATAGAGACTATCAGCAGAATGCTTGGTCACAACAACATTCAGACCACGCAAATCTATGCACGTGTCACCCCGAAAAAGCTATTTGAGGATATGGACAAGTTCATCGAAGCCAACAAAGACTTCAAGTTTGTCCTGTAATATTTTCACAAAATAAGAAAGGAACATAACAATGAGAAGTACATACAAGCAGTTTTATTATATCAACCGTGGCAGAGTAAAGGCAGACGGAACCACATCTATATTTTGCCGTATCACGATTGACGGCAAAGTGTCAGCCATAGCAACAGGTCTTTACTGTGCTCCCGAAGAATGGGACACGAAAAAAGGTGAAGCCAAGAATGCAAGAGTGAACGGACAACTGCAAGCGTTCAGACTAAGAATTGACGAAGCCTACGAGCAGGCAACAAAGGAAAAGGGCATCGTTACCGCCGAGATTCTGAAGAATGTTATTGTTGATGCAAATACTATCCCGATGACATTGCTTGCCACTGGCGAGGAGGAGCGTGAACGCCTTAGGCTGCGCTCCATCCGTATTAACTCAACATCTTCTTATCGCCAATCTAAGACATCGCAGCTAAACTTGCGAGAGTTCATCGGGTTACGAGGAATGAATGACATTGCATTTGAAGATTTGACTGAGGAATTTGGTAAATCTTATAAGTTGTTCTTGATTGGCAAAGGGTATAGTGCATCCAATACGAACCATAATCTTTGTTGGCTGCAACGCTTGGTTTATATCGCTGTTGACAGAGGTCTGCTGAAATTCAATCCATTGGAAGATGTCGGATATGAAAAGAAAGGCTCACCAAAGCGTAGACATATATCCAGAAATGACTTGCTGCTCATTATGGAGACTCCTATGGAGGATAAGGCTTTGGAGTTGGCACGAAGAATGTTTGTTTTCTCCAGCCTTACAGGTTTGGCTTATGTCGATTTACGTAACCTGTATCCACACCATATCGGGATGACGGCAGACGGTAGAAAATACATTCGTGAGAAAAGAGCAAAGACCAACAACGAAGCGTTCATTCCCTTGCATCCGATAGCTGAACAAATAATGTCGCTATACAATACAGCGGATGATAGCAAACCTGTTTTCCCTCTTTCTTCACGTGATTCCATGTGGTTTGAATTTCATTCACTCGGTGTGGCTTTGGGTATAAATGAGAACCTTACCGCACACGTTGCAAGACATACATTCGGAGTAAACATGGTTACTTCGGGCATATCAATGGAAAGCATCGCCAAGATGATGGGGCATTCCAACCTGCGAAGCACCCAGGTCTATGCCGTCATCACCGACGACAAGATATCCAAGGACATGGACAAGCTGATGCAGCGCAGAGAAACAAAAGAAACTGACCAGAATAAAAATAAGGAGGACGGGAAATGAACAGAGGAGTTATAACTATCAGCGAGAGCGGAACGGTATCCATGCCGACCGATACTGTATGGATGACCATGCAGGAGATTGCCGACATGTATAATGTGTTCGGCTGCTATGTGCGCAAGGCTGTCAAGGCTATATTCAAGGATGGCATTCTGAAAGAGCAGGGTGTACGCCGTCATGTCAGGAAGAACGACCGCATCAGCTATGATGTGTATAGCCTTGAACTCGTCATTGCGGTAGCCTTCCGTATTGACAGCATTGAGAGCAGAGCCTTTCGGGAGTTCATCATGCAGTCTGTCATCGGCAGACAGACAAGCCGCACTAAACTGGTCTGTATCTTTACAGAGAACGCAATGGCATAGACCTGCCATAAAGCAACGTTCCTTGGAGGCTTTGCGCCTCCAGCCACTTGGGCGAACCACCGCAGTGTGTTTTAGCATGGTATTAGATTTATACAGATAACACAAATGATACCCGGCAAACACGAACAACTCGGTATAGCCAATAAAACGAGGCGACAACCTATAACAGCCACACTCGGTAAGTTATACGTTGTCGCCTTGTTCATTTCACCCCACTCATCAAGGACATGTATTTCTCCTACAAGCCCTTCATTCTGTACGCCTCACGATAGTTAGCCATCAGAATCTTCTGAATGTCGGACTCGCGGTAGAGTATCTTTCCGCCAAGCTGGATATACGGGATGACACCGTTGTTTCGGTAGTCCTGCAGGGTTCTTCGGCTCAGTTGCAGTCTGGCACAAAGCTCCTTGTCCGTCATGAAGCGCTCACCGTCAAGCATGGGGCGGTAGTTCATCACGGCACGTTCAAAATTGTCAACCATTCGGTTGAGGTGGTTCACGATGTGGTTCATCCACTCGCTGTTTCTTGTCATTACTTCATTGCTCATAGTTGTCTCGTTTTATTGTTGATACTTACGTTACTCGGTTTACTTGCTGCTTTGGATTAAGTGGCTGTTGTATATTGACAGCCTAACCTGTGCGCTTGCGAAAGCGCATGTCCTTTTTCTTGTCCTCCACTACTGCTACGATAGCCATCACGTCCTCCGGCTTGTAGTAGGTCTTGTGGCTGATTTGCGTATAAGCCAAAGTTCCGTTGTCCCGAAGCGTCTGCACTGTCCGTGGGCAGATGTTGAGCGTCTGACACACGTCCTGCGTGTCGAGCCACTTGTTCATGGTCTTGTCCTCACTGCGCTCACGGATTCTGTCCATGCGCTTCACGAAGTTCTCCAACTGGGCATCAAGATAGTTGAATGCCTCTTCCTCGAATACGATGAATCCCATACTTTTCTTTTTTCTAAGTTAATACTATGTTATATGTCGCAAAGCTCCACGCATATGCAGTGCTCCACGCTTGTGAGTGCAAAGATAAGGCACGGCAATCTAAAAACAAGCGTTTTCAATTTCTGTGGCAGTATGTTGCCGGGGTTTGCCGACTTCAACGCCAAAAACAACAAGAAAAACTTGCACGACTGCAACGAATACATGAACAATGATGAGTTGAGAAATACGTTGAAGTTCTCACAACTATCTCGGTATGCAAATAAGCAAGCCACAACTAAATTGCCACGTTACACCCAATCAGTTGCATGGCTGCACTCAGTACACTTACTTTGCACCCGACAATCGGTCAATGGGGCAAACCGTGACCACTATACTAACAAATAAAACAGCATAAGCTATGGCAAGAACAAAAGATGCAGTCTTGGCTCCTGGGCAAAAGGAGCTGATGGAAAAAGAGTATTTGGATTTTGTTAAACCATCTACGTATGGCAACAAAGCCAATCCAAGTAGTTGTGATTCTCTCTATGATGATGTAGAGAACCCAGAGTTGAGAGCAATTGTAGAGAAAGTTGCTGCAACAACTCCCTATAGAGAGGAAACATCAACGAACGAGGCTCAATCGCCACCGAATCCGCAGAAGCGCATCAGCGGCAAGCAGCGCAAGGCGACATTGGAGGAGTATCAGCAGACCTTCCTCCAAGTTCCAAGGATTGACGACCGCAAGCCAGTCTTCGTCAGTTCCGATGTACGAGACCGTCTTGACCGTGTCGTCCGCATCCTCGGAGGAAGGCGCATGAGCGTATCGGGCATCATCGAGAACATCGTGCGCCACCACCTAAGCCTTTATGAAGAGGACTTCGAGGCTTGGCGCAAATTGTGAGAATTAAGGTCTGCGACCTTGGACGTGGATAGCTGAAAGGTTGTAGTTCCAACTAACGTGTTCTGAGAGGGAGCGAGGTTATGTTTTGGGAATCCCAAAACGCCTCGCTCCACCATGAGGGCGGAGGAATTTTGCTCCCAACGGTCGCAGAAAGTGAGTGTACCAACTGTAATCAGTATATAGAATGACAAACATACAGGAACAAGACAAGAGAAAGGGCGGAAGACCGCCTACGGGCAGGGTTCGCAAGCTGTCGAAGTCTGTCACGGTGAAGTTCTCGAAGCCAAGCTACGAGGCTTTGAGACTGAGGGCGAGGAAAGCCAACCGCAAGTTGGCGGAGTACATCCGTGAGTCTGCCTTGAACGGCGAGATGGTCTGTGGACACAACAAATAAGACTTTTGTAATTTTATAAACAGAATAAAAAACATTACAATTAACAATGTAAAAAAATACTAAATTCATCGATATTGTGAAAAATTGACAGGTATTCATGGTGTTTTGTCAACAAAAAGACACGTTTATTTGTTATTAAACGACAAATAGATGTATGTATTGTATAAATAAAGTTAATTTCCAGAATTTCGCGACTGAAAATTTCTCTTTTTCAATTAATAGAGTTACTTTTGCGGATAACAATAGTGAAACCGCCCTACTTTAAAGGCGCATAACAGAAAATATTTTAGTATGGAAAAGTATTCTTTAGAAGCAAAGGAGTTGTTGTCTGAATCTCAAATGTTTGAGGTAAAGGCTGGTGCTGTTGTGCAAGATCATTTACAGCAAGAATGTTCTTTATGTGATTCTTGTATAGGCTGCGCTAGTGCTTGTGCAGTTTGTGTGAATGATGTTTTGTAATTTAAACTAATTGTCAAGATGGTAGAATTCTACCATCTTGATTATTTTTAAGACTCGTAAACTTATGAAATATATTCTTTTTAATGAAAATCTAGTATTGAAACCAGATGAGGGAAGAACTCTCATATTAGCTTCTTTGGTCGGTAGAAATTTGCTTATTGGACAAGATGATTCTTTCACAGATATTATTCACCCTATTTATGCAATGATTCTGTGTTTTGTTGATGGTAGAGAAATCAATGAATGTGTTAATGAGGCAGCATCATATTTGTCAGTTCCAAAAGAATTGGTTCTTAATTTTATTAATTCATTAGTGGATAATCCTAAACAAGTGATACTGAGTGGGAAAAAGGGAAATTCTGTTTTTCCACCATACACTATAGTGTCAATGCAATCACCTAGCCAAATTAAACGTTATTCTCCAAACCTATTCAAATATGACCAAATAGATTTGAGAATGAAGAGACATTTGACTCCATCTACAATTACATTGATGTTTAACAATATTTGTGTAACAAATTGTATCTATTGCTATCAAGATAAATCGCATGTTGCAAAATGTACAATTCCATTAGAACGAATAAAAGAGCTCATCCGTGAAGCTTATAAGTTGAATGTAAATACCTTTGATGTCATAGGAGGAGAATTTTTCTTGTACAAATATTGGAGAGATGTCCTTGCTGAGTTAAGAAGATATGGTTATAATCCTTATCTGTCTACAAAAATGCCATTGCAAGAAAATGATGTGCAGTTCTTGGCAAAACTTAAGGTTCGTGATATTCAAATATCTCTAGATTCATGTATTGAAGAGCATCTAATAGAATCCATAAATGTTAGAAAGGGGTATGTTGCCGAAATGTTGAAGAGCTTGATGTTACTAGAAAAATATGGCATACTTGTAAAGGTTCATTCTGTTTTGACAAAATACACTAAAGATATAGCTGATATGCGCTCTATATATAATGTTCTAAAGAATTTAAAAAATATAGAGGATTGGCATGTAGTAAAAGGAGAAGAAACTTTATATCCAAGAACAGATTATAGTAATATTGAGATAGATTCTCTTTCGTACAATAACATCGTGAATTATCTGAAAGACCTTTCTGACAGCAGTGGTATGTCTATTCATTATCCTAAGTTAGAACAGATTCAAATTGTAAATAACACTATCGATAAATTAAAACAAGCGGAATCTCATTTTTTCAACAGAGCATTCTGTAGCGGTTTGTTCTCTTCATTGTACATCTTACCAGATGGACAAGTTACTATGTGTGAACAGCTATATTGGAATAAGCGTTTTATTATTGGAAATGTTAAATCCAATAGCATCTTGGAAATTTGGAATTCAAAAGAAGCTAAGTCTCTTTATGAGATTAAACAAGAGGATTTCCCTGAAGATTCTTTGTGTCACAGCTGTGGCAAGTTCAAAGAGTGTAGAACATTTAGACAAGTATGCTATAGAGATATAATACGAAAATATGGCTCACAAAAATGGTATTACCCAGATGTAAAATGTCCTTATAATAACCAAAAGTAAGGACGAATTAATTAATAAAAATGAGAAGACTTTTTATTTTTTTATTTCATTTGGCCTGGACACAAATCGTTCTAGCTCAGACTGGTATCGCTAACCAAAATTTCGGAAAGGATACTTTGCAATTAAGGGAGGTTGTTGTTAGAGCAACCCGCCCTTTGGCAAAGTTGAACAGCGAAGGCTTTGTGACAGAAGTCAAAGGTACCGTTTTGGAAAAACTTGGTTTTGCAAAAGATGTTATGGGTATGTTGCCTGGTGTACTGAATAATAATGGTTCCATTGAAGTTTTTGGCAAGGGAAAACCAGTCTTCTATATCAATGGACATATTGTCCGCAATAATATAGAAGTTGAGCAATTGAAGGCTAACCAAATAGATAAGATAACTGTTGTAACGAATCCAAGTTCACGTTATGCTTCAACCGTAGGTTCCATCATAAAGATAACAACCATTAAAAAGGTTGGGGATGGTTTCTCCTTTGATAACATCGCTACTTTTGGCTATCGTAATTATCTGTATGGCAAAGACAATTTGGACTTGAACTATAGGGCAGACAAGTTTGATGTTTTTGGAACGTTTGGATTTGAGAAAGGCAAGGATACGAACTCTAGCAAAAATGTTCAGAATTCATGGCTCTCGTCACATCATCAGCAGAATACGACTATGAAATCGACACAGCACTCAAAGTTGATTGATGGTAAATGGGGATTTGATTTTTCCTCGTCTCCAAAACTCTCATTTGGCGCATTTTACCAAGTATCTTATGCTCCAACAAAGACCAATTCTAGCATTATGTCATCATTATATTCTGATGATGTAATTGAAAGTGAGACTTCCGCATACAAGGATGTCAAATTAAGAGATTTGGAACATTTGTTAGATGGATATTGCCATGGGGTTTGGGGAAAATGGAATTTAGAGATGACTTTTGATTTAATGTGGAAAAAAACACATGAAAATCAAAACGTTATAGAGCAAACCGGCATCAATCAGAATTTCGGAATAAAAGATGTTGGGCATGCTAGGTTAATGGCAACGGAATTATATGCGTCACACCCATTTCTTAAAGGTAATTTTAGCTTTGGAGTAGATTTCACCAATAGTAGCCGTGAGGAGAATTCAGAAAGTGAAAATAGCATTATGGCAGGCGAGAACAATAAAATACAGGAGCTGAACATGGCATATTACGTTGAAACTATGCAGCATCTAGGCAATGTAACATTCCGTATCGGTGGTAGGTATGAGCATGTGAACAGTGAATATTTTATAGGTGGCAGAAAAAATCACGAACAGTCACATGTTTATGATAAGTTTTTCCCGACAGCTTCATTGTCTCTGCCCATTGGAAAAACCATGGTGCAGTTGAGCTATTCTAAGCAATGCTATCGTCCATTGTACTCTCAGTTGAGCAACACGGTTCACTATGTTAACAAATATCTCTATCAAAGTGGAAATCCGTATTTGCAACCATCCTATAGCGACAACATCTCTTTGAATTTGAGGTATCGCTGGTTGGCATTAACTGCTAATTATAAAAAGGTACGAAACCAAATAATAACATCATATACATATTATGATGATGCGAAGACGATTGCCTTGCTCAGAAAGGAAAATTCTAGAAACTGTCTGTCTAACTTACAGATTATGGCTTCTTTTATGCCCGGATTCCTTTGGAAATGCTATTATCCCGTATTGGCATGTGGTGTTGTCTCTCAATTTTACAAGATTGATTACAGAGGAAATATAAAGCATGTGGATAATCCTTTGGTCGTAGTTAAGTTCAATAATATTTTAAAATTCCATAACAACTATATGGCGACAATAAATTACAGTTGGCGTAGTGAGGGAAATAGTGAGAATATTAAGATGGGGAGTGTTGGACAGATAAATCTTTCTTTGGCTAAGGACTTATCTAAAAAATGGAATGTCAAGTTGTCAGCAAATGACATCTTTAATACTGCCCGCAAAAATACCTTTACCATTTTCAGCGGAATGAATGATGTCTATATTGAAAGGGCTGCGAGTGTAAGGGCAGTGGAATTTATCGTAAGATATAAGTTTAATACAGTTAAAGCAAAATATAAAGGTAAAGGGGCAGGAAAAAAGGAAATGGATAGATTGTAAATGTTTAAAAGTAAGTCATACGAAGAATGGTACGTTTTCCTATAATTTACCAGCATGATTCTATGCAATGCGGAATAGCTTGTTTGCAGATGGTATGCAAATATTTCGGCAGAGAATACTCTTTGGATTCTCTGACGAAACTTTGTTTTGCTACAACGGAAGGTGTCTCTCTGTTAGGTATCAATGAGGCAGCAAATACACTTGGCTTGCATACTACATGCGCTAGAGCTACAACTATAGTGCTAGGTGAAGCCCCTTTGCCTTGCATTCTTCATTGGAACCAAAATCACTTTGTTGTCTTATATAAGGTCAAGAAAGGAAAGAAGTTCTATGTCGCTGATCCAGGGAAGGGATTGGTGACTTACAGTTTGGAAGAGTTCAAACAACATTGGGTAAGCACGAAATCTAATGGAGAGGACAAGGGCATTGCCATGTTCTTAGAAATTACTCCTGCTTTCTTCGCTTATAAGATGGAGGGTGAAGAGAACATCAAGGAAAAGCGATCTTTCCGATTTCTCTTTGGGTATGTAAAGAAATACCGCAAGTACTTCGGGCAAATCATCTTGGGCTTGGTGGTTGGTAGCCTCTTGCAACTTGTCTTGCCATTCCTTACCCAATCCATCGTGGATGTTGGTATCAAAAATCAAGACATTGGCTTTGTTTGGCTTATACTATTGGGACAGTTGATGCTTACCATTAGCCGAACGGTAATCGACTTTATCCGCAGGTGGTTGTTACTTCATATTTCCTTACGTATCAACATCTCGTTGGTGAGCGACTTCTTCATCAAGCTATTGAAGTTGCCGATGTCTTTCTTTGATACGAAACTCATGGGCGACTTGATGCAGAGAATGAACGACCATAGCCGTGTGAACAACTTCCTTACGCAGCAGACGCTCAACATCACCTTTGCCATGCTTACTTTCGTGGTATTCTCGGTAGTGCTTTTCTTCTACAACAAGTTGGTGTTTGCCATCTTCTTGTTGGGAAGCGTTCTCTATGGCGCATGGATGACCTTGTTCTTGAAACGAAGAAAAGTGCTTGATTATGAACTGTTTGAGCAGCAAGCCATCAACAACAACAAAACTTATGAGTTTATCACTTCCATGCAGGAAATCAAGTTGCAGGATTGTGAGCAGCGCAGAAGATGGGAATGGGAGGACACGCAAGCTGATCTGTTCGGCGTGCAAATGAAATCGCTCAAACTCCAACAGACACAAGAGGCTGGAAGCATCTTCATCAATGAGGTGAAGAACATTATCATTACGGTAGTAGCAGCTACCGCCGTGATTCATGGGCAAATGACACTTGGTATGATGCTTGCCGTGCAATACATCATTGGACAACTCAACTCACCAGTGGAGCAACTGATGAATTTCTTTTATTCCCTGCAAGATGTGAAGATTAGTTTGGAGCGTATCAATGAGATTCACCAGATGGATGATGAGAACGGAAAGGAAGGCTTGCTAACTTCCATTGAGGACAAGAGCGAGGGCATTGACATCAAGAACATAATGTTCAAGTACGACCCACATGCTTTGCACAAGACCATAGACGATGTAAACATTCACATTCCGCAAGGTAAAGTTACAGCCATCGTTGGCGCATCTGGCAGTGGAAAGACCACTCTCATTCGTTTGATGCTAGGCTATTATCCTGTCTTGGAGGGAAAAATCAACATTGGAAATACTGACATCAACAAACTCAACAAAAAGTGGTGGCGCAGACAATGTGGTGTTGTCATGCAGGATGGTGTTATCTTCTCGGAGAGTATCGCAAGAAATATTGCTGTTGATGATGGCGATATAGATAAGGAACGGTTGTTGAAAGCAGCCGAGATAGCTTGTATCAAGGATTACGTGATGGCTTTGCCTCTGAAGTTCAACACCAAGATTGGGCGTGATGGCGTGGGACTGAGCCAAGGACAGAAACAGCGTATCTTGATAGCAAGGGCGGTGTATAAGAATCCAGACTATATCTTCCTTGACGAGGCGACCAACTCGCTCGATGCCAACAATGAGAGAAGCATCGTAGAGAACTTGGATAAGTTCTACAAAGGAAAGACGGTTGTGATTGTGGCTCATCGCCTAAGCACTGTGAAGAATGCCGACCAAATCGTGGTCATCGACCAAGGAAAGGTGGTTGAGATAGGCAACCATGAGTCTTTGACCGCCAAGCGAGGGGCATACTATAATCTTGTGAAGAATCAGTTGGAATTGGGAAACTAAAAAGCGTTTGATATGGAACAGAAAGAAAAAGAATCAGATAACATCGAGTTGAGAAGCGAGAAGGTGAGGAACGTGATAGGCAAAGTTCCTCCTCGCCTCGTCAGTTTGGGGACAGTTATCATTACGATCATAGTCCTCGCCCTCGCAGTTGCTTTCTACAAGATACCTTATCCTATATCCATAGATGCTAATGGTGAGGTCATCAATCAAAGAACAGTGCAAGTGTTTGTGCCATATAAGTATTTGTACCTTTTCGATGAGCCAAGGACGGCTTATGTATCTTTCGAGGGCAACGATAATGCATCTTATAACTGCGACATCACAAGCCATAAAGCCAAGCTCATACATAGAGAAGATGGCAACTATTTTATGGCTATAGCCACAGTGAGCACACAGGGACAAAATACTCCTATACTGCAAAAGTATATGAAAGCTGATGTCAGAATCATTGTCAGCAATAAAACGTTATGGCAGCAGGTGTTCGGATAGTCTATGTCCGAACACCTGCTGTTTATTTTAGGATGTATATTGTGTTGCTAAGCATCAGATTTTATGCAAAAGTTCTAATTTCCATAAAATTCCTCTTGTAAATCATTGGATATTTAGAAAAATATCGTATCTTTGTCCCCGAATTAAGGCGTTCTTTGCATATTGCAAAATACAGAAACGAGCAGAAGTCCGCTCGTTTCCATATTGTTACCTGTATAATATAGGCAAACGCCCAACTTCTTGATTTTCAATCAAAGTCCAATTTAGAGCGAGTTATGACCGTTCAAGAAATTCGTTCGGAGTGTGAAACTTATGGCATCCCAATATTCAGTATTGACACAAAGAAGAAGGAGATGATTGGCAACTTCAAACGTCAAGGCACAGTCTCTTGCAAGGGGAAGCCTAAGGCTTATGACCATGATTTCAAGAGCTTTTCGGATGGAATCATAGTCCCTTATGGCATCTATGATGTTGGAGCTAATACTGGCTATTTAACATTGGGGGTTAGCCATGACACCGCTGAGTTTGTCTGTGACAATTTCATTCATATTTGGCAACAATTCCTACAATGGAAATACCCAAATGCCCACACAATCTGTATTCTCTGTGATGGTGGCGGTTCTAATGCATGTTCGCACCATATAGTAAAACAAGCTTTGATGAAGTTGGCTTCAACCATAGGGGTAAATATCATCATGGTACATTACCCTCCATATTGCTCCAAATACAATCCTATAGAGCATTGCATGTTTGGACCAATTTCAAGAAGTTGGAGTGGCGCACCACTCTTGTCCATTGAGAATGCAAGAACGAGAGCAGAGGCAACCGTCACAAAGAAAGGACTCTCCATTATCGCTACAATAAATCAAAGAACGTATGAAACGAAAAGACCCATTGAAGAATCTTACGAATCAAACAAGAGCAAACGTATCATTTTTGATGATGAGCTCTCCAAATGGAACTATCTCGTCAAATGTTGCTCTTAACCGCAGAAAACTGCGGAAGTTATTTTTTACACATTACATAATCCGGATTTTTGTCTAATTTTTCCTGTATATTTTTTTGTTTTTGTTTTCCACAGATGTATGAGGAGGCCATCCTGCAATAGGGCCGATAGCTGGAACTTTGGCATAATTATAAAGAGACTCTGCATCGTGTTCTGTCCAGGAACGAAGTATCAATCTTTGTTTTTCCATATTCATCGCTACACAAGTAATTTATTGATTTCCTGCTGCAGGCGATCCAGGAACTTTGCAGCATGTGCCCCGTCCATTTGAGTGTGGTGGAATTGGAATGAAACCGTTAGTGTCGTTCTGAAGAAACCTTTATGGTACTTGCCCCATATCATAAACGGATTGTTGAAGATACCGCTGTACATACCTACCGCACCGTCAATTTCATATTGGGCCAGTGCGGAAGTCCCTATTACCATGCTTTCTGTCAAATCGTGGTTCTCACAGCTTCGGGCTACTTCCATTGTCAATTTCAGATAATCTTCATTGAATAGCTGCAAATCATCAGAAAACGGCACATCACATGAACTGACCTCATTGTCCTTGTTCATAACAATGGTATTAACCGCAATAGCATCATATTGCATCAATTTGTCTCCGACAGGCAGCATATAAAATTCCTTGATACTGCTTGCCGCTTTGCCGATGCACCAGCACATCAGCATATTGAATTTCATACCTGACTTTTTGCTGATTTTAACAAGACGACTGACATCCAAAATCTTGAAAAACGTAACCATTGGCATCGGGGCTTTCATCCAAAGCTCAAATGCATATGCACGGGTGGTTTCTTTGGGATTTATTTCTCTCATAGTGCTTAACTTCATATTTTTATCGTTTTTATACTACAAAAATAACGTTTTATTTTGATAATCCATCCAAATCCCTTGAATATCTGCTGTATTCCGTCGTAATTTAGACAAAATAGAAATATAATCTGCAAAAATGGAACTAAGCAATTGATTTCCCAATATGGCAAGATACATATATGCGTTTATGAATATGTTCTTTTTGCCATACTCTTAAAATGACGTTACATGAAAATTACTGTTGGTAACTACTCTTTTACCTTTGCAAAGACTAATCTTAATATTTTGTAAAATCACAGCATAAAATGTTGTTTTTCAGAAATTAGATTTAACTTTGCACTCGAAATCAAAGCGTTCTTTGTATATTGCATAGTTGTGAAAGAAAAAGAATATAGCTCGTTTCTAAATCGTTAGCAGTCACATTCTTTAAAATACTCAACTCGCTGATATTCAATAAATAGAAGAATTTACTGTGACTCCCCGAATGGTAGGAATAGGTCTTGCTCGTTTCCGCCAACTTGCAGATGGTGATGAGATCGATACGAACACGATTCGTGCTCAGCAATGGGAAAAGGGTATCTCTTGCCCCGTCCTCGTATTTCGCCATCAGCTCCAACGCCTCGGGCAGGAGTTTCACCCTGGCAAGTGTTCCGGTCTTCTTGCGGTTATAGATGAGCCATTTGTCACCATCCTCCAACACCTTGACATTGGCTTTCGTGATGGAAACGGTGTCTATGAAGGCTGTTCCTGCATAGCAGGCGAAAAGAAACAGGTCACGGCTAACGGATAGTCTCGGCTTGTCTTCGGGCAGTTCCACATCACGGATTTTTATGAAATCAGACATGCTGAGAGCCTTGGGTGTCGTAACCTTTGGAGTGCCAACCCGATAATGGGCGAACAGCAGGTTCTTGCACAAGCCTCGCTCAAAGGCAATGCGGCACATCTTCTTGAAGAGCGACACATAGATGGTGATGGTTCCTGATGAAAAGCCTTTCTCGTCAAGCAGGTAATGGTGAAAGTCACTGATGAAAGGCTCGGTCAGCTGTCCGAAAGCCAAATCAGTCAACCTATACTTCTCCCCGATGAACTCAGCGAGATTCTTGCGAATCTTTCTGTAAGTCCAGACACTGCTCTTCGACATATCGATGCCCTCATGGGTGCTGAGTTCACTGATATGCTCGTCCACGAAGGAGAGAAGGGTGTTCTGTGTCTTGACGCTGCCCTGCAAAGCCTCCTTGACATCCTTAGCCTCGAAGTCCGTTCTCTTTTCCACAAGCACATCGAAAGCCTTTTGGATGGAAAGCAACAACTGCTCGATGTCCTTGTTGGTCTCCACGGCTTCCTTGCTCTTGCCCTCCAATCGGCTGGCACGAGGATTCCAAAGCGATGGAGTGCAAGACAACTTGCAGGAGAACTGCGTCATAGTCCTGTTCACCGTGATGCGTCCCATGATGGGAGCTTTTCCATTCTTGTCCATTCCGCTCTTTTTTAGGTAGAGCAACACCTTGAATTTTTCGATTTTCATAACGCTTACATTTTGAGTGTGCAAATATAATCATTTTGTAAGCGTTCCTTGATACGCAAAACATTGAGAATCAGCGCAATAAAATCCGTTGATGCACAAAGTTGCCTTTCCGCATTGTTACCTGCTTTGCATAGGTAACTGTGGCTCACGATTTAGTAACTGAACTACTTCAATATTCCTCACTCGCTTGCTTTATGCCGATTTGGCAACTTTGTGCAAATCTACTCATTCCCAACTGTTTACGTTCCAACCTCTCTTATTCTCCTTTGACTGCTTTAGAGCTTTATGTTAATAAAAATAACTCATAGTTTTCTCCTCCAGAACTCACCGTTTCTCGGTGCAGAAGTCATCGTTTTCTTCTTGGGAATACATCGCTTGCCGGATAGAAATCCTTGCCATTACTTGTCATTTCATGCTAAAAAAATAACACGGACAAATTGAATTTGTCCGGACAAATTGTCCGAAAGCTCATAATCTACTGATTATTGGGTAGTTACAAGCCTCCAGACAAACAAACCGGACAAATTCAATTTGTCCATGTTATTTTTTTCTGGCGGAATCAGCCATTTTTGTTTATTGCCAATAAATAAATCTACGGTTTTTTATTTACTGGCAATAAACAAATCGAATATAAGTTCTATCATCAAAGCTCTTATTACCCTCTACGATGCCCTTGGTGGCGATAAAGGAATGGATGTTCTGAGGGTCGTTGGCAATCTGCTCTGCCAATGCCGCCTCGCTCGCTGCCAAGATTGGCTTCAGGAACGGATAGCCATCGCTCGCCAATACTATCTCGGAGGAAGAAGATGGAATTGTATCTGATGCAGAAGCGGAGCCTGAGCAGGAAACAGGATCTTGAACAGAACAAGAATCTGATGATGAAACAGAATCCTGAACAGAACTGGAATCTGAAACAGAGACAACCTTCACTCCCTCCCGATAGATAGGGAATCCATCAATAACCGTATAGGTCTGGTTCTGACCCGAAAGCATCGCCTCAATCAATAATGGCTCTATCTGCTTTCTAGCCTCAGCAGGCGAAAGGCCCTGCGCTATCAGTTCTACTCGCTTCCGGGCAATCTTCTCCTCATAAGGTTTGCCGTTCTCATAGAGCTTTCCGGCGATGATTGCCTGGCAATCGCCCACCATCCAGACTTCATTCCTTGTCCGGCTATAAAGGATAGCCGAGGCGGTAAGCCGTTCTTCCGGATGCTCCTTCAACCGCTCTTCCACCCCAAGCTTTTCATACACCTTATTATATATATACGCCGTTACACCCTGGCAGAAATCATCTACCGAGGCATCCGCTTTCAACTCCTCACGAATATACTCCGAGATAAGCATCATGGCGTATCTTCCGTTCTTCATATCGGGATTGAGATGCTTCGGCGTCTTGCTCGTACTGCCATCAATCACTGCGATGAAATCATCGGTAACTACCATTCCATCCTCACAAGCCTCAGGGCTCTTCTTTCCTATGATACAGCTTTCTATAATCTTCATAAAATCTACTTATCTATCCGGTTATATATCTGAAAAAAGGCTACCCATCCAGGTAACCTTTTTACTCGTTTATTTATCTCTTAAGCCTTCACCTTCTTTAATCTGATAATCAGCTGTATAAAGCTTGGAATCATGATGCAGAGAGAGAAGCCTACGGCATAATACATGGTTTTCTCATCGCCATGGAAGAGGTCGATGAGTTTGCCATCGCTCTGAGGCATGATATTGGCAAGTACATACGCCATCGTATTGTTCACCCAGTGGAGCAGGATGCCCGGAACAAGACTCTTGGTGCGATAATACATCCAACCCAGGAGTAAGCCCAGCAGGAGGGCATTGACAAACTGCGCAACATTGGCGTGAGCCAGACCGAAGATGGCAGCCGAAATCATGATGGCTACCCAATGGTTCTTCTTGCTCATAAGACCCAGCAGAGTTCGGAGAACGGCTCCACGGAATACTACCTCTTCGGCAAGAGGCGCCAGGATGCCGACTGCCACATAGCCCCAAGGCTCCTTCATCAGCGAGGTGAATATCTGCTGGGTATTCTCATCCATCTCGATGCCCAGCTGCTCATAGAGGAACGACAGGGGGATGATGGTTCCCAGGGAGAACAATGCCACCCAGAGAAGCGTGCCCCAAGGCTTGGAAAGCAGATAATCGCGGGTCAGCGGTGTCCACTTCGTCTTCAGGAAGATGACGAGGGTGATAACGTTGCTGAACGCTGAGGTAAGCGCCATCAGGATAGGATTGCTGCCCGAACTGATAGCCAGGAGCGTTGCCTGGTAACCTTCGCCCTTAATGCCCGCCCAGATTCCTGCGCCAGCATACATCACGATAATCTGTACTACTATAAATATAATCATGTAGAGGACGATATCCGTCAAACCTCTCTTTAAATTAATCTTTGCCATTGCTTTTACTGTTTATAATTAATCGTTTATAGTTTAATAGCATTCTCGCTATCATTCCGCTTCCTTTTCAAAGAGATCCAGCACGGTCTGCTCATCCTCTTTCAGTTGCGCCGCCAACTCCTCGGGACTGTCAAACTTCTGTTCGCCCCTTATTCGCTTCACGAAGCTTACGAGCAAGAGCTGGTCATAAATATCCCCGTCGAAATTGAAGATGTGCGTCTCTAGCGTCAGTAGTCTGCCATTGAAGGTTGGGCGATTGCCCACATTCATCATTCCCCGTTTCCATACCACCGTATTCTCCAGTCTTACCCTTACGGCATAGACGCCAGGGGCAGGAATCAGCTGTCCGAAGTGAGAGATATCGAGATTGGCAGTAGGGAAGCCGAGCTTTCTGCCTTCATGGAATCCATTCACCACCTTTCCGATGAGGGTGTAAGGGAAACCGAGGCACCGGGCAGCCATCTCCACTTCTCCCTCTTTCAGGAAAGAGCGGATTACAGAAGAAGAGATGTTGATGCCATCTATCTGGAAGGCCTCGTTCCTGATTACCTCGATGCCCATCTCCTTGCCGTAGCGCACGTAATCTTCGAAAGTCTCCTCGCGGTTATGACCGAAGCGATGATCGTAGCCGATGAAGAGTTTCCTTACGTTGAGATGGTCGTGGAGCACCTGCTGCATAAACTCTCTTGCCGACATCGCAGCCATCGCCTTGTCGAAATGCAGCACCACAGCATTATCCACTTCCGTCTTCGAAAGCAGCAGCAGCTTGGAATCGAGCGTACTCAGCATCTCTGGCTGGTAATCCGCCTGCAATACCTTGCGGGGATGCGCATCGAAGGTGATGACGGTGGATTGCAAGCCATCCTTTCGTGCCGTCTCTACGAGATGATGAATCAGGAACTGATGTCCCCGATGCACTCCATCGAAGAAACCAATCGTTGCCACACAAGGCTGCAACTGCACGGTATCGTTATAATGTATTGTATTCATTCTATCTTAATCGTTCATATCAGAAGAATCCCCTGTGGGTTATCTTCTCTTTGCTATCATTCTCTTAAAAGTTCTCCACAGCTCGCCCGCCCAAAGTACAACGGATGTTGAGCCGATGATGAGCAGCCACTCGTGGAGCGACAATGGTGTGGTGCGGAACATTTCGCCACCAAAGGTTACGATAATCCACTGACCCACCAATACCAGTACAAGCACCAGAATCATTCCCTTATCCTTCAGGAAATGGCGGAAAGCGGTGTGATGACTCATCAGCGCCTTGGCATTGAAGAGGTTCCAGAACTGAATCATCACGAAGGTGGTGAAGAACATGGTCAGTTCATGCACATCTACTCCACCCTTGCCTCTGCGCTCGCAGTAAACCAGTAGGGCAAACATCACGAGGAAGAAGACGATGCCGCAGAACAGAATGCCGAAACCGATGCTCTTGTTGATGATGAAATCGGATGCCTTGCGTGGTTTATCCTTCATCACCTCATGAGATGGAGGCAATAAGGCAAGTGCCAGGGCTGCGAAGGTATCCATGATAAGGTTCACCCAAAGAATCTGGGTTACCGTCAACGGCATTTCAGTTCCGATGACAGATCCGCCAAGCACCAGCAAGAGGGCTGCCACGTTTACTACCAACTGGAAGAAGAGGAAGCGCTGCAGGTTGCGATAGAGCGAGCGTCCCCACATCACGGCGTTGGCGATAGACTTGAAGGAATCATCGAGCAGGGTCATATCCGAAGCCTCCTTAGCCACGGAAGTTCCCGACCCCAGCGACAAGCCCACGTGAGCATAGTGAAGTGCCGGAGCATCGTTGGTACCATCACCTGTTACGGCAACCACCTCGCCACGCTTCTGGAGCATCGCCACCAGTCGCTGCTTATCTGTAGGACGGGCACGGCTCATCACTCGGATATCCTTCGCCCGTTCGTAAGCCTCTTCGTCAGAAAGAGCCTCCCACTGTTCACCCGTAATCATCTGCTGTTCGAGCGAAGTCAGAGAGCCATCTGCTCCGATATTCTCAGGTTCATCTTCGAAGACACCTATCTGCTTGCCTATCTCCAAGGCGGTGGCAGCCGTATCACCCGTAACCACCTTCACCTCGATACCCGCATGGCGGCACTCCTGCACGGCAGCAGGAACATCCGGACGGATAGGATCGGCAATGGCTGCAATGGCCTGCAACTGAAGGTCGTTGGCATCAAGAAGTGCTACCACTTCGGCAGTAGAGGTTCTGGATGTTCTCATGATAGAAGCTTCTATCTTCTTATAGGCGAACGCCAGGGTTCTCATTGCCTTATGCTGCCACTCATCGAGTTCTTCGGCTGACTGTCTCAGCATTCTATCTTCGATGATGCATTTCTTCATCACGATTTCAGGCGCACCCTTCACGAAGAGATAGGTCTCGCCATCAACTTCTGCCAAGGTTGCCATCATCTTTCTCTCGGTAGAGAAAGGCAACTGCTTGAGCACGTTCACCTGCTTGCGGAGTTCTTCATAATCCTTGCCCTGGGCATCGAGCCAGAGCAGGAGAGCCGACTCGGTAGGGTTTCCGATAGGTTTGCCGTCATTCAACTCGGCTGTAGAGTTGAGGGCGATGGCAGTATCAAGCAGCGCCTCATCGCCCTGCTTGAGTTCCAGAGCACTCACCTGCATCTTGTTCTGGGTAAGCGTACCGGTCTTATCGGTACAGATCACGGTAACGGCGCCCATGGTTTCGCAGGCATGAAGCTTGCGCACCAGATTGTTCGACTTCAGCATTCTTCGCATATTGAGCGCCAGAGAAAGGGTAATCGCCATCGGCAATCCCTCCGGCACCGCCATCACAATCAGGGTAACAGCCATCATGAAGTATTTCAGCACGATTTCTGCCATATAAAAATAATCCTTGCCGCCCCATGCCGGGTTGGTGAGGATATCGTGAATCAGGAAGATGAAGAAGGCTGCCACAGATACTACGGAGCCCACCTTGGAAATCATCTTAGCCAACTTATCGAGCTGCATGTGAAGCGGTGTCTCCACCGAAGTCTGTTCGGTAGATTTCTTCGCCACCTTACCAATCTCGGTAGCATCGCCCACGGCAGTAACCACGAACTCGCCCCTGCCATTCATCACCATGGTAGAACGGAGGATGACGTTGCGAGGATAGGCTCCATCGCCACCGCCTTCCAGAGATTTCTCGGCAACGGGTTCGCCCGTAAGGGTAGATTCATTAATCTGCAGGTCGTTGCAGACGATGAGTTCGCCATCGGCAGGCACCTCGTCGCCCACTTCCACGAGCACTACATCTCCCACCACCACATCATGGCGCGGAATCTCCATCACCTTACCATTGCGGCGCACCTTAACCGGCTGCTCTTCGCTGAGCGCCGTAAGCAGATTAAACTTCTTAGCAGCATCGCGCTCAAAGTAGAAGCCCACGGTAGTAGCAAGGAAAACAGCCACGAAGATACCGATGGTCTCCATGAAATTCTTTTCGATAAAAGCAAGGATGAGGGATACGAAAGCCGCCACAAGAAGTATCTGGATAATCGGGTCGCGATATTTATCCAAATACAGTTTCCATAATGAAGTACGTTGAGGAGGGGTGAGCACGTTCTTGCCATGCTGTTCCCTACTCTGTTTAACTTGTTCATCGGTAAGACCGATTCTTCTATTTTTGTCTATGTCCATTTCTGAATAGAAATTCTTTTTTGTACGATTAATAAGTACATACGCACGTGTGCGCACATAATTTGGTGCAAAGATACGCTATTTTTCTGATTCTAAGAAAATTTTTAAGATTTTATTTGGTTATTTGCCCAAAATCTAGTATCTTTGCACTCGAATTTGATAAAAATTCAACGGACTTGTAGCTCAGTTGGTTAGAGCAACAGACTCATAATCTGGAGGTCCTAGGTTCAAGCCCTAGCTGGTCCACACTGAAAATCAAGCAGTTAAGCTATTGTAGCTTAACTGCTTTTTTCGTTGCTGGTTTGCTTGAATTTGATCTATTTGTTTTTGCGTAAACAAAAAAAACATTAAGAGGGCGATTTGGAGCTTTTGCAACCAAGTTGCAAAAACCTTTTTGTAATTTTGCAACCGAAATAGAAAAAGGAACTGAATGTTCCTGATTATATAGAACTAAAAGTATTGCAAATTATGGAAGAAATGAAACATTCTCACGAACATCATCATGAATGCCATTGTGAAAATTCTCACGAACATCATCATGAACATCATCATGAACATCATTATGATTGCTCATGCGGCACAGAAGAACATGAGCATCAGGAGTGCGGTTGCCACCACCATCATCACCATGAAGAAGGCGGTTTGAAATCCAAACTTTTTCTGATAGGAGCAACCATCATCCTCCTGATTATCGCTGTTTTCATCGAAAAGGAATACAGTCTGGCTACCTGGCAGTTGCTCCTCGTCTATCTCATTCCTTATTTATTAATAGGACATGAGACGCTGGGCGAAGCTGCAGAAGGCATTGCCAAGGGCGATATGTTTAACGAAAACTTCCTGATGGCTATCGCAACCATCGGAGCCTTTTGCATCGGATTCTTCCCTGGATCAGATACAGAATTTCCGGAGGCAGTCTTTGTGATGCTCTTCTTTCAGGTGGGCGAACTCTTCGAAGGATATGCGGAAGGAAAGAGCCGCGACAGTATTTCGCATCTGATGAATATCCGACCGGATGTAGCGAATGTTGAAAGAAACGGAAAAATAGAGGCCGTTTCGCCGGAAGACGTCAAGATAGGAGAAACTATCGTAATCCGTCCGGGAGAGAAAGTGCCTCTGGATGGTATTGTTGTTGAGGGAAGCTCAGCCTTGAATACCATTGCCCTGACAGGTGAGAGTATGCCACGGGATTTGAATGAAGGCGATACTATCATGTCCGGTTGCATCAACCTTTCAGGAGTAGTTCGTGTACGCACCACCAAGAGTTTTGGCGAAAGTACCGTATCCAAGATTATTGCGCTGGTAGAGAGTGCAGACAAGAACAAGTCGAAGAGCGAGGCTTTCATCACCCGTTTCGCCCGAGTCTATACTCCTATCGTTGTTTTCGCAGCCATTGCCCTGGCGGTTATTCCTCCATTCCTGGCAGCTACGGGAATCGTTGGCGAAGGAACCTTTGGCGAGAACTTCCCATTATGGCTCAACCGCGCCTTGATATTCCTGGTAGTTTCCTGTCCATGCGCCCTGGTCATCAGCGTGCCCCTCACCTTCTTTGGCGGCATCGGCGGAGCATCCCGGAACGGTATTCTCATCAAGGGCAGCAACTATATGGATGCTTTAGCCAAGGTGGGAACCGTTGTGTTCGACAAGACCGGAACTCTGACCCACGGAGAGTTTGCCGTGGCAGCTGTTCATGCTGATGATTCCTGCCCAGACCATTCATCCCACGATGCAGATAATGTACATATTGGCGAATATTCTGACAAGGAGAAAATCCTGCTTCATCTGGCAGCTCATGCCGAGCATTTCACCACTCATCCTATCGGCGCAGCCCTGCGTACTGCCTTCCCGCAAGAAGCAACGGATGGCTGCGAGGTGACCGATGTAGAGGAAATTGCAGGACAAGGTATCCGTGCCAAAGTGAACGGCAAGGTGGTTTGCGTGGGCAACAAGAAGATGATGGAAAACATCGGCGCCCAATGGCACGACTGCAACCAGGTGGGAACCATCATCCACGTCGCCATTGATGGCAAGTATGCGGGACATATTGTAATCAACGACACCCTTAAGGAAGGAAGCGCCCATGCCATCAGAGAGCTGAAAGAACTGGGAGTAGAGAAAACGGTAATGCTGACGGGTGACCGAAGAGAAGTGGGAGAAGATGTTGCCCACAAACTGGGACTGGACGAGTGCCGCGCAGAACTGCTGCCAACCGACAAAGTTTCGCATGTAGAACAACTGCTGAAGACAAAACCAGCAGGCAAGACGCTCGCTTATGTAGGCGATGGCATCAACGATGCCCCTGTATTGAAGCGTGCCGATGTGGGCATTGCCATGGGTGGACTGGGTAGCGATGCAGCCATCGAAGCTGCCGATGTAGTACTGATGGATGATGACCCTAGAAAGATTGCCCTTGCCGTAAAGATAGCCAGAAGAACCATTCATATCGCTCACGAGAACGTGATATTTGCCATCGGAGTGAAGGTTGCCGTACTGATTCTCGCCACCATTGGTCTCGGCACCATGTGGATGGCTGTCTTTGCCGATGTAGGTGTTACGGTACTGGCAGTATTGAACGCCATGAGAAGTTTGGGTAAAAATCGTCTTTTTTATCGTTAAATACCAAAATAAGTTGTATCTTTGCAGCCGAATTTTAATATACAATACTGAATGGTTATGTATAAAAAAGACATTTTGACTATGAATAAGATTATCAAACTCATCTTCGTACTCTGCTGCTTCTGCGGCATTGCACAGGCTCAGCCTCAACGCCCTAAGCTCGTTGTAGGCATCGTTATCGACCAGATGCGATGGGATTATCTCTATCGCTACTACGCCCGCTACGGCGAAGGCGGATTCAAGAGAATGCTCGGAGAAGGATTCAGCGTAGAAAACTGCAAGATTCCTTACATCCCTTCGGTTACAGCCATCGGTCACTCTTCTATCTGGACCGGTTCCGTTCCTTCCATCCACGGAATTGCAGGAAATAACTTCGTGAAAGATGGAAAGGTAGTGTATTGTACTGCCGACGATACCGTCAACCCGGTAGGTTCTGACAGCAAGGCTGGCAAGATGTCGCCTCGCAATTTGTGGGTAACCACCATCGGCGATGAACTCCGTCTGGCTACCAACAACCGCTCTAAGGTGATTGGTGTAGCCTTGAAAGACAGAACATCCATCCTCCCTGCGGGCCATCACGCCAATGGCGCTTTCTGGTTTGATGACAAGTCGGGCAAGTTCATCACCAGTACTTTCTATATGGATAAGTTGCCTGAGTGGGTGAACAAGTTCAACAAGCAGAAACTCCCAAACAAGTATCTTTCCAAGAAATGGGAGACGCTCTACCCTATCGATTCCTATAAGGAGAGCACCAGCGATGACAACAACTACGAGAATGGAATTGTTGAAGGCGAAAAGGCAGTATTGCCACTCGATCTACCTACCTTATATAAAAAGCATGGTTACAAGATTCTCCGCAGTACCCCATTCGGCTGCAACCTGACTTTCGATATTGCCAAGGCTGCCATTGAGGGAGAAAATCTGGGTAGAAACACAGATACTGATTTGCTGACCATCAGCTGCTCAAGCACCGATTACATCGGTCATCAGGTGGGCGTAAACGCTATCGAAACAGAGGATTGCTATCTCAGATTAGATAAGGCTTTGGCAGATTTCTTCGCTTATCTCGACCAGACCGTGGGCAAGGGAAATTATCTCACCTTCCTCACCGCCGACCATGGAGGCGTGAACAACGCTACCTTCCTGCAGGATCAACGAATCCCTGCCGGCATCTGGAACAAGAAGGGACTGGTAGATGAATTGAACAAGAGTCTGAAGACAAAGTTCAACACCGACAAGGACCTAGTAAAGACCATTATGAACTATCAGGTATTCTTCAATACAGACATCATCGAGGAACTCGGTCTGGATTACGCAGCCATCAAGCAGGTGGTAGTAGACAGACTGAAGAAAGACAAGGACGTGCACTATGCCTTCGACATGGAGAAGACCTCTATCGAGAGCATCCCTGAAGAGCTGAAGTTCCGCGCCATTAACGGTTATAACCGCGAGCGCAGCGGAGGTGTTCAGATTGTACTGAAACCAGGTCACTACGATTATTACAGCAGCAAGGGAACTACCCACGGAGCATGGAATCCATACGATATCCATATTCCTTGTCTGTTTATGGGTTGGGGCATCCAGCACGGCGAGAGTGCCCAACCTCACTATATGACAGATATTGCCGCTACCGTTTGTGCGATGCTGCATATTCAGGCACCTAACGGCTGCATCGGCACACCGATATTCTAATAAAAAGCAAAAAGACAGATAATAACAAAGGCTAGGTTCACGATTCCGGGAACCTAGCCTTTATTTTTTATTCAAAAGAAGATGTTCTTCTATTCCGAGAAGAACATCTCTTATTCTTCGTTCATAATCTTCATATATTCCTCGTAAGAAATATATCTGCCACCCATCGATTTGAGATGAGGAGTCTCCAACTGACAATCTATCATCTTGCCACCGTGCTCCTGCAAGTATCTGGCAAGGAAGATGAGGGCAATCTTAGAAGCTGACGGAACCCTGGAGAACATGCTTTCTCCTATAAAAACCTTGCCGATGGTGACACCATAAAGTCCCCCCACCAGTTCATCGGTTTCATTATCCCATACCTCTACGCTCACCGCAAAGCCCTGCTTATGGAGAGCAGTAAATGCCTGGATGATGTTCTCGCCCAGCCATGCGCCATCTTCCCAATACCGTCCGTTGGTCTTGCTGCATCCCCGTATCACGCCATCGAAATCTTCGTTGATTCCTACGCTGTATCGGTTCTTTCTCATCAGGGTACGCATGGAATGACTGATGTGGATTTCATCAGGGAAGATGACGAAACGTTTCATCGGACAGAACCAGAGTATTTCAGGCTGGTCACGGAAACTATACCAGGGAAAGATGCCATTGCTATAAGCCAGCAACAGGCGGTCGATACTCAAATCGCCACCAATCGCAAAGCATCCATCCTCATCGCCATAATGCGGATCGGGAAAGTAAATCTCGTCCGCAGTATCATCTATCTGTAATATCATACGCTTATCTTTTATCAAGAATATTCTTGACTAGACTTTCATTCTAATAATTAATCACCAGTTCCTTTCCGTCAAAGTCGACATGCGCCTTGCCACCCTTCTTGAGTTTGCCGAAGAGCAGCGCCTTCATCAGGATCGGTTTCAGGCGGTTACCGATGACACGGTCCATCTCGCGAGCACCATATTCCTTGGTAAAGCCCCATTTCAGCAACTGTTCACGCGCAGCATCGGTTAACGTTACGGTAACTCCCTTTGCTGCCAGTTTCGCATCGAGTTGACGAAGTTTCTTGGCAAGAATCAGCTCTGCCATGTGCTTATCCATATCGTTGAACACCACCATGTCGGAAAGTCGGTTGATAAACTCAGGCTTGAAAGTCTTCTTCACCTGTGCCAGCATTGCTTCGCCACGACTTACGTTTCCATTGAAACCTACGCTAGCCCGTGAAGCATATTGTGCTCCGGCATTTGAGGTCATGATGAGAATCACGTTACGGAAATCAGCCTTCTGACCCTTGTTATCAGTCAGACGGGCATAGTCCATTACCTGGAGCAGGATGTTGTAGATATCGCTATGCGCCTTCTCTATCTCATCGAGCAGGAGTACACAGTTTGGCGTCTTGCGGATGGCATCGGTCAGGAGACCGCCATCTTCATAACCCACATATCCGGCTGGAGAACCGATGAGCTTAGCCACGGTATGCTTCTCGGTATATTCACTCATATCGAAGCGTACCAGTTCGATGCCGAGTTCCTTGGCCAACTGTCGTGCCACCTCGGTTTTTCCTACTCCGGTAGGTCCCACGAAGAGGAGCGAAGCCAATGGTTTGTCATCATCTGTCAATCCCGCCTTTGCCATCATCACAGCCTCAACCACCTTGTCTACAGCCTTGTCCTGACCGTAAATCTTGTCGAGTATGCGCTGGCGGAGCGTAGCCAGAGCATCGTTATTCTCATCTTTCATCGCAGCCGCATCAATCTTGCAGACTTTAAGCAGAATCTGCTGGATGATAGACTTGGTAACGTAAGAGCGCTGGCGAGATTCTACCGGATGCACCTCCAGATAAGCACCCGCCTCATCCATCAGGTCGATGGCCTTGTCTGGCAGACAGCGGTTGCTGATATATTTGGCGCTGGCACGCACGGCATATTCCAGGGCGTCCTTGCGATAGGTTACATTGTGGAACTTATTGTATTTATACTGCAAGCCCTCCAATATCTTGATAGCCTCCTCCTCGGTAGGTTCCTTGATATCTATCTGCTGGAACCGGCGCACGATGCCCTTGCTCTGAGCCATGTAACGGTTATATTCCTCGTAGGTGGTAGAGCCGATGAAACGGATATCGCCTGCCTCCAGATATTGCTTCAGCATATTGGATGCATCAGGTCCGCCATCTGAGCCACGACCGGCACCTATCATATTATGAATCTCATCGATGTAGATAATGGTATTGCCTTCCTTCACGGCTCCCTCCATCACCATCTTGATGCGTTTCTCGAAGTCGCCGCGATATTGGGCACCGGCAAGCATCTGTCCCATATCCATGCCGTAGATGCGAGCCCCCTTGAGGCGTTCAGGAACCAGGTTTTCGTTGATGAGTTTGGCAAGACCATAGACCAGAGCAGTCTTGCCGACTCCGGCTTCTCCGATGTGGAGCGGATTGTTCTTCTCGGCACGGCAGAGCACCTGGATGGTTCTGTCCAGTTCCTGTTCTCTTCCGATGAGCGGATTGTGCTCTTCTACCTTGTCAGAAATACAGGTAACCAGCTGATGCCAATCCTGTACAACCTGTCTTCTGCCTTCTTCCTCGTCGTCGTCATACTCGTTGGCATAATCGTCATCATCAAAGTCTGCTCCCATGCCCATGCCAGCCTCTCCAGTATCTTCTCCAATAGGATAATAACTGTCAACGCTCGCCAGGAACTCGCCCTGCCGGTCGCCCACATTCTTGCACAGCAGGAAGGCGGCTTCTGAATTCTGCAAGCCAAACATCGCCTGCACAAAATGGGGTACATTCACAAGCTGTCTGTCGGCTGCAGCAGCCAGGGCGCACGCTGTTCCAAACATGGTCTTGAATAGCGATGACGGCTCTGGCAGATACTTGATGGTTTCAGGCACACGCTCCTGCTTGGCGAGCCATCCCACCAAGTCTTCGTGCATCTTGAGGCTGTCTACGCCTTCTTCCTGCAGCGCCTGACAGAATGCATACTGCCTGAGCAACGCCAGCAGCATGTGCTCAGGCATCACGAACTCGTGATCGAAGAACCGGGCTTGCTTCATGGCATCGTCCATCAGAACACTCATATATCGGGTTAATCCCATACTATCCATTCTATTCTTTCCTTTCTTTTTCTTAGCATATATTGGGGATATTTCCCCGAAATCAACGCCTATTCCGGCATATAAGTGAGTTTAAGCGGAAACTTCTGCGTACGGGCTTTCTCCATCGCTTTCTCCACTTTACTCTTGGCGATGTCATAGCTGTAGGTGCCCACCACGGCTTTCTCTTCGTGATGAACCTTGAGCATGATTGCTTCAGCCTCAGCCTGCGACTTGAAGAAGATAGATTCGAGGATTTCTACCACGAAGTCCATCGGCGTGAAGTCGTCGTTGAACATCATTACCACGTAACGCCCCGGCTCCTTGAACCTGGTTTTCTGGCGTTCACGAATTGCTGTTTGTTCTTGAGCCATATTTTAATTCTTATTTTTTATAAGCATTGGTAATCTCCACAACATAAACATCGTGGAATCCACCCTTGGCACCATACCACTGGAGCAGGTCCTTGTCGAGGAACTTCTCGGCGGTCATACTGTCCTTATAAAGTTTGCGGCATTCCAGGGTGAGTCGTGACTGCTCGAAGGCGATGCTGCCGTTATCAGTTTCTACAGGAATCAGTCCTGTTTCCTTCACCTTATCCAAATCGCGTCCGCTCTTAGAGCCGCAGAAGTTATAAATCTTCCGAGCCTCCTCGCTGTTGCCGAGGAAAGAGAGAGTCATGAATTCATTCTCCTCGATGATGCCGTGGGTGAAACGCTCCGGACGGATAAAGACCACAGCCACCGGCTTGTTCCAAAGCCATCCCAAACAGCCCCAAGAGGCGGTCATCATATTGAAATGATCCTTGTTGCCGGCACATACCAGCATCCACTCCTTACCAATAGTCTCGAAGACGTTGTCATTCAGTTCTTTTACGTTGATCTTTTCCATCTTATCTGTTCCTTTCTTTTTAATTTCTAATTACCATAAAATTGCGACAGCAGTATTCTGATTGCTGAATGCTGCCCATATCAACTGCAAAGATACAAGAATAATCTGAAAAAGCGAATGTTTCTTTAAGAAAATCGCATCACCCTATTGAGGATTATGCCTAATTAATACTTTTTTATGCCACAAGAAGGCTGAATTGAATACGATTTGTGAGGTAGGAAACCGACCTTGATTTACATTAACTTTGCATCGGCAGTTGAAAAAATAATTCACATTTTATTTTGTCAGTTGCCCAAAAGGCAGTACCTTTGCACCCCGAATGCCGAAAGCCGGGAAGGCGGAAGGCTTCGATTTATTATTCATTTATAAACATTTAATTTAATGTACAAAACAATTTTCAACAAGCGCAACAGCTTGAAGTTCAACCGATTCTCTAACAAGAACTACTCACTCTTCGCAGTTTTGGGAAGAGAGGTACTTGTTGGTGCACTCAGCGTTGCTACCCTGAGCCATGCTAAGGCAGCAGGCGTAAGCACAGAGGGAGCCAAGGTTGATTCTACCCTCTACAAGGGCGGAAAGGCTTACGAGCTGGATGCGGTGAGCGTTACCGGATCTCGTGCGCCGATGACTGTAGAGCAGTCACCTAAGATTGTGTCTGTCATTACCCACGACGATATTCATCGTGCGGCTGCGCAGACTATCAACGATGTATTGAAATTAGCTACCGGCGTGGATGTCCGTCAGCGTGGTGGCTTTGGTGTTCAGACGGATATCTCCATCAATGGTGGAACCTTCGACCAGATTACCATTCTCTTGAATGGCGTCAACATTTCCAATCCTCAGACTGGTCACAATGCTTCTGATTTTCCTGTAGCTCTTTCTGACATCGACCACATCGAAGTGCTCGAGGGGGCAGCATCGCGCTTATTCGGAACTTCAGCCTTCAATGGTGCCATCAACATCGTAACCAAGAAGGCAAAGAGTGAGGGGGTATCTGCAAGTGTAGAAGGCGGAAGCTTTGGAAGTTTCGGAGCACAGGGACGCATTCAAACAGCTTTTGAAACGGGCAAGTGGACCCAGGCTTATTCTGTAAGCGGAGGTTACAAGCGCTCGGATGGCGGCACGGAGAACAGCGATTTCGAGAAGGGACAGGGCTACGGCAATCTCTCGTTCTCTTACGACCAGCGTTTCGACATCAACGCCCAGTTGGGTATTGCTAGCCAGAGCTATGGTGCCAATACTTTCTACAGCGCCAAATATAACAACCAATATGAGAAGACAGACCACGGTCTGGCTTCGCTCAACCTGAGTCTGCACAACCAGGAGAAGACCTGGGAGATTGCGCCTCAATTCTATTATAACAAATTCAAGGATCACTATCAGCTGATTCGTGGAAAGGCTGGAGCTGCAGCAGGCGAGAACTATCACGACCTAGATGTTTATGGTGGTGGACTGAATGCCAACGTGGCTTGGGCTTTGGGTAAGACCGCAGTGGGTTTCGACATCAGCAAGGAGTGCATCTACTCTACTGCATTGGGCGAGGAACTCGCAGAGAAAGACTATAAAGATATCTCGGGTTCTGATCGTCAATATACCCGAAAGGGCGAGCGCACCAATACCAACATCATGCTGGAGCACAACTTCATCTTCGGCGGCTTCACCTTGTCGGCTGGTGTCTTGGCAAACAAGAATACAGGTCTTGACAACGACTTCCGTTTCTATCCTGGTGTGGATATGAGTTATCGTCCTAACGACAACTGGAAGTTCTACGCTTCCTGGAACAAGGCATTGAGAATGCCTACCTACACCGACTTATATATGAGTAATGCGGTGCAGCAGGGCGACCTCACCCTGAACCCGGAAAAGAACTCAACCTTCAAGGTGGGAACTCAATATCGCCAGACTGGTTTTGCAGCAACCGTTAGCGGATTCTACGCACACGGCACCAACATGATTGACTGGGTTCAGACATCCGTGACCGAGCAGAATGACAGCAAGTATCACGTGATGAACATCGGAAAGCTCAACAACATGGGCTACAACGTAGATGCTACTATCTACATGAGAGAGTTGGTACCAAACAGTTTCATTACCCGCATCAAGTTGGGTTATGCTTACATTTATCAGGATCATAAGACCGAGACAAACATTCTGAAATCACTCTATGCATTGGAGTATCTGAAGCACAAGGCAGTATTCGGGCTGGATCATCAGATCTGGAGCAAGCTTTCAGCTTCGTGGAGCGTAAGATGGCAGCAGAGAATGAATGGCTATCATCCATACACCAAGGTAGATTGCAAACTGATGTGGGACGAGAAGAAATACAATATCTTCGTGAAAGCCGACAACATCACTTGCCACCGCTACTACGACCTCACAGCTGTTAAGCAGCCAGGTTTGTGGATTATGGCAGGAGCCAGCGTAAATCTCGGCCGATAATATAATCTGACAATAATCATCCCAAAAGATGATAAATATCCGAAACACGATTCGGATATCAAATAAAAAAACGAGCCTTGATGGAGGATTCATCCTACCGTCAAGGCTCGTTTCCTTTTATTCCAGCTATTTCCTTTTATTTCAGTTATTCCGGTTTCTGATATTTTCCGTTCACTTTTATCGGTTCGAGATGGATTCCCACATGGGTATCTGCCCCGAAGTGCTGCTTCAGTTTTGTTTCTATATGAGTAGCATGCTCATGCGCCTCATAAAGCGAAAGAGAACCCGGCATGCGGACGTGCATTTCTATCGCAATCTTGTTTCCGATGCGACGGGTACGCAGGTTATGAATCTCTCCCACTCCCTCTTCTTCATTTGCAATCTTCAGGATTTCATCTTCCTCAGTTTCTGGAAGACTGGCATCCGTCAGTTCTTTCACAGACTGCATCACCAGTCCCCAGGCGGCCTTGATGATGAAGGCACTCACGATGATGGCTGCAAGCGGATCGAGCACGGCCCACTTTTCTCCCAGGATAATGGCGCCGCCTATACCGAACATCGTTCCGATACTTGATAAAGCATCGCTGCGATGATGCCAGGCATTCGCCACTACAGCCTCGGAATGATATTTCTTTCCGGCTTTAACCGTAAACTGATAAGCCCATTCCTTCATCACGATACTTACGATGGCAGCAATCAAGGCTACAACGCCCGGCTGCTGGAGTGTCTCGCCGCAGATGGCACGATAGGTCTTGGTAACACCAGAATAACAGATCATCACACCCACCACGAAGAGCGAAATGCCGATGATGGCTGTGGCAAGCGTCTCGTATTTGCCATGACCATAATCATGGTCCTTATCCATCGGCTTATTGCCCAGTTTAACGAATACCAGTACCACCACATCGGTAGCGAAATCGGTGAGCGAGTGGATGGCATCCGCTATCATGGCTGCAGAATGTCCGAGAATACCTGCAGCAAACTTCAGTACGAGCAGCACCACATTGATGATGCTTCCCGCTATCGTCACCTTATATACTTCCTTTACTCTATCCGCATCTGCGGAATGATTCTTTTTCGTTTCTGCGGGCATCTCTTGCTCGTTATATATTCTCTCATTCTTGTCCATACTATAAAATATAACAGAAGTCCTTTGCTTCCTTAATAATGTTTTTGTATAACCAAATTCCTGTCTTTCATGAATTGAGCGGCAAAAGTACATCTTTTTTCTGAAATCGGATAAAAAGAGAGATTAAAAAAGTATAACGAATAGGGAATAATGTGATAGCGAAGAGAGAAAAGCATGGAATTTTGTGATAAAACGCCTTAAAACAATAGGAATTTTGTGATTTTCAGTCCGAATTTCTTTGGAATTTTGTGATAAAGTTGTACTTTTGCACCCGATTATCAGGTATTATATTATTCTGTGACAAGAACATTATCACAATAAAAGCGGTTGAAAAAACCGCAAGATGAAACAATTATGGTTTTAAATTACATTTGGATAGCATTTTTCGTGATTGCGTTCATCTTCGCACTCATCGGATTGGCAATGGGAGATACGACTATCTTCCAGAAGATTGTAGATTCCACCTTCGACTCATCCAAGAATGCCTTCGAGATTTCTCTCGGACTGACGGGCGTGCTCGCCCTCTGGCTTGGCATCATGAAGATTGGAGAGAAGGCGGGAGTTGTGAATGTGTTGGCAAGAGCACTCAGCCCGGTTTTCACCCGTCTCTTCCCTGATATTCCGAAGAACCATCCGGTGATGGGAAGCATCTTCATGAATATCGCTTCGAATATGCTGGGACTCGATAATGCGGCGACGCCTACAGGATTGAAAGCGATGCAGCAGATGCAGGAACTCAACACGAAGAAGGATACGGCGACGAACCCGATGATCATGTTCCTGGTTCTGAACACCTCAGGACTCACCATCATCCCTACCACCATCCTCGCCTTCCGTGCCTCCTATGGAGCAGCCCAGCCTACGGATGTCTTCATCCCTATCCTGATGGCTACGCTCGTGGCTACGCTTGCCGGAATCATCATCACTTCGCTCTGGCAGCGCATCAACATCCTGCAGCCGGTATTGCTCGCTACTCTGTTGGGAATGTGCGCCTTCGTAGGCATCATCATCTGGGGATTCGGACAGATGGACAAGGATACGATGAATACAGTTACTACCCTGGCTTCGAATATGATTCTCCTGGGCATCATCCTCTGTTTCATCCTGGCGGGATTCTGGAAGAAAGTGAATGTTTATGATGCATTTATCGAAGGAGCGAAGGAAGGTTTTACTACGGCGGTGAAGATTATCCCTTATCTCGTAGCTATCCTTGTGGGCATCGGCGTGTTCCGTGCTTCGGGAGCGATGGATATGGTGATTCAAGGCATTTCGTGGTCGGTAGAACAATGCGGCTTGAACGCCGATTTCGTAGGCGCCCTGCCTACCGCCATCATGAAACCGCTGTCGGGAAGTGGCGCACGAGGCATGATGCTGGAGGCGATGAAGAACTATGGTCCTGATTCGTTTGTGGGCAGATTGAGCTGCATCTTCCAGGGCTCCACCGACACCACCTTCTATATATTGGCTGTATATTTCGGAAGCGTAAGCATCAGGAATACCCGCCACGCTGTGGCTTGCGGCTTGCTTGCCGATTTGGCAGGAGTCATCGCAGCAATCGCTATAGCATACCTTTTCTTTTAAAGGTAAAAAAGTAAAAGGGTAAAAAGGTAAAAAAGACTTAGATTATATATTCATCTAAAAAATGAAAATATGGGCAATAATGTCATTTATGAATTAAGCAAAAAGTTTGCCATACGAATAATCAAACTCTATGTTTTCCTCAAAGAAGAGAAACATGAATTCGTTATGTCTAAACAAATATACAGATGTGGTACAAGCATTGGAGCAAACATTGCAGAAAGCACTTATGCTCAAAGTACACCAGATTATATAAGCAAACTTAGCATCTCCCTAAAAGAAGCAAGTGAAACTCAATATTGGCTGGATTTACTTCAAGAAAGCAATTATATAACAACAGAACAATACGAATCAATATCCAATGATGTTAAGACTATCATAGGAACTCTCGTAAATATCATCAATAAATTGAAACAAAAAAATAATCAATAAACAAAAGTAAAAAGCGAAAAGGCAGAGAATCAAGCTTTCTTTTACCTTTTTACCTTTTTACCCTTTTACTTTTAAACATATGGCAAACCTCAAAAGTTTAGCAAAGGATACCGCCATCTATGGTTTGAGCAGTATCATCGGCAGATTCCTCAACTATCTGCTTGTACCACTCTATACGGCTAAGATCAGCGCCGCAAGTGGTGGTTATGGTGTCATCACCAACATGTACGCCTATACGGCGTTACTCCTCGTTATCCTGACCTACGGAATGGAGACCACCTTCTTCCGTTTTGTCAACAAGGAGGGAGAAAACTCAGAAAAGGTTTATCACACGGTATTGAGCATGGTGGGCTTCACTTCCCTACTCTTCATCGCCCTGGTATTCCTCTTCATCACGCCTTTGAGCGATGCGATGGGCTACGCCGACCATCCGGCTTATGTATGGACCATGTTCGTAACCGTGGCTATTGATGCCTTCCAGTGCATTCCGTTCGCTTACCTCAGATACAAGAAGCGCCCATTGAAGTTTGCTGCCTTCAAGTTGCTCTTCATCGGTCTGAACATTGCGCTCAACCTGGTTTACTACGTCATCATGGATGGTCACGATGTGGGCTATGCTTTCTACATCAACCTCGTTTGTACCGCCTCCATCACCTTCTGTTTCTACAAGGAGCTGAAGGAAGGATTCATGGGCGAGAAATGCTCCTGGAGTGAATGTAAGGTGCTCGTCAGGAAGATGATGGGCTACAGCTGGCCTATCCTCGTGCTCGGTATTGCCGGTATTCTGAACCAGACAGCCGACAAGATTCTCTTCCCTTACATCTATGAGAAGGGCGATGCTCATGCGCAACTCGGAATCTACGGAGCAGCCAGCAAGATTGCGATGATTATGGCGATGATTACCCAGGCTTTCCGCTATGCTTACGAGCCATTCGTATTCGGCAAGGCGAAGGATAAGGACAACCGACAGACTTACGCTTCGGCGATGAAGTATTTCGTCATCTTCACCCTGCTCGCCTTTCTGGTGGTAGTAGGTTATCTGGATGTATTGCGCCACATCATCGGTCGCGACTACTGGGATGGTTTGAAGGTAGTGCCTATCGTAATGGCTGCCGAAATCATGATGGGAGTATATTTCAACCTCAGTTTCTGGTACAAGCTCATCGACAAGACCATCTGGGGTGCTTACTTCTCGGGCATCGGTTGTGCGGTATTGATTGCCATCAACGTTATCTTCGTACCAGTTTATGGTTACATCGCCTGTGCCTGGGCCGGTTTCGCAGGTTATGGAACAGCCATGCTTCTCTCCTACTTTGTAGGTCAGAAGAAGTATCCAATCAACTATCCGGTGAAGGAGATTATGATTTATGTGGTTCTCGCCCTCATCCTCTTTGCCGGAATGACCGAGGCTAACAGATACTTCTCCAGTGGAATTGCCTGCCTCATCAACACGGTGCTCATCCTCATCTTCGCCGCTTATCTCGTGAAGAAGGATTTCCCATTAAAGAGTCTGCCAGTGGTGGGAAAATACTTTAGAAAGTAAGAGATTCCAATCATTGAGATTATATTCCAAGAAGTCCGTGGACAATGTGTAAGTCCACGGACTTCTTTTGTTTATATTATACAGAACCTTCGCATGCGGTTCAAGAATAGACAAAAGGACCCAATGTTCCTGGTCCCGAGCAATACTCAGGATATAATAGCCGCCAGCAAGGCGCCCTGTAAGAGCTAAAGCAAACGGCTGAGTGAACGAAACGAAACGACTGAGTATTTTGAAGGATACGGCTATGCAAGCTGAAGGATACGGCTCCGTTAACCGAAGGATACGGCTCCGTAAGCTGAAGAATACGACTCCGTAAGTGAAAGAAGACGTCTGATCAGGTTCAAAGAGATAGAATATGGAGTTCAAGGAGACTGCTTCTGGAAAGTTGCCACTAGGCTCAGCAGCTCTGCTGAGCCTAGTCAGCAGGTCTGCTCACTGCAGTCAGCAGGTCTGCCGAGCATACTAAGAAAGCAGCTGGTATGCGCACTTGCATATCAGCTGTTTTTGCACTTTTTAGTTCGACTTGTTGTAAAATATCACACTTTTAAGGACGACCTTTTGTGGTTTTACACATTTTTAAGGACGTTTTTTGTGGTTTTTCAAAAGAAATCAGTATCTTTGCAGCAATATTCCCTCACAAAAGTGTTGGTAATAAGGCATTATTCCCTCACAAAAATGTACAGACACAAATATCATTCCCTCACAAAAGTGTAGCAAACATGAAAAGATTCATATACAACCAACTGAAAGACTGGAAATTATCCAGTAACAGGAAGCCACTCATCATGTATGGAGCAAGACAAGTTGGCAAGACCTATATCATCAAAGAGTTTGGCAACAACGAATTTGAGAATATGGTTTACATCAACTGTTACAAAAACAAAAGCATTGCTCAACTTTTTCAAGGTGACGCAAATGCAGAAAGACTTTCCATCGGCCTTGCTGCTTATGCACACCAAGACATCACTCCTGGCAAGACCCTTGTATTTCTCGATGAGATACAAGAGATTCCACCTGTTTTGTCCTCGCTGAAATATTTCTGTGAAGACAAGCCAGAATTGCATATCATCGTAGCAGGATCATTGCTCGGTGTCATGAACATGAAAGGAGAATCCTTCCCTGTCGGTAAAGTTGACATCATGCACCTCTACCCCATGACTTATGAGGAATTTCTACTTGCCAATGGAGAGAAACAACTTTTGGATTTATTGCAAAGCGGAGATAAGGAACTTATCAACAGCCTCGCCCCAAAATTCATAGAATACCTTCGACGATACTACTTTGTTGGAGGTATGCCCGAAGCAGTATTGGAATTTACACAAAATCACAACCCAATGCAAGTAAGGCAAATTCAACAAAACATCTTGAATGCATACGAGGCAGATATCAGCAAACACACCGAAGAACAGACACAAAGAGTAAGAATGGTATGGCAATCAATCCCAGCCCAACTGGCTCGCGAGAACAAGAAGTTCATCTATGGTGCAATAAGAAAAGGAGCTAGGGCTAAAGATTTCGAGATTGCAATACAATGGCTCATTGACGCAGGACTCGTCCATAAGGTAGAAAGAACAAGAGATGCCAAATCTCCATTAAAATTCTATGCAGACATGGATGCTTTCAAATTATATGTGCTTGATGTAGGTTTGTTGGGAGCACTCACAATGGCACAACCTGACCAGATTCTCATTGGCAACAACGTGTTTAGCGAATACAAGGGGGCGTTTACTGAGAATTTCGTGCTTCAACAGCTGAAATCTCTTCCTTACTTACCCATATATTATTACAGTAAGCCAAGCTCTACCCAAGAAATTGATTTCATGGTACAAGCCGGCAGCGAAATCTTACCAATAGAAGTAAAGGCTGAGGAGAATGTAAAGGCAAAATCACTAGCAGCATTTATCACTCACGATTTTGTCTCCTATCATCTCAAAGGTATCCGTTTCTCCATGCGAGGTTTCCAAGACCAAAAATGGATGGAAAATGTACCACTATTCGCAGCTAGAGAATTTGTTAAACACAAGGTAGAGAAGAGTTTCATCATCAAATAAGCCATAGAAGCATGAGGAAGAAACTGAATAAGAAACTTTGCATGGATGACATCTATGAGATTTGTATTCTTACCCATGGTAATAACCGTAAAAAAGCTCATCTTTATCAACTAACATTTGATGAGGACGAGCGAATATCCACAAATGCCCTGTGGGTATTCACTCATTTCGACATGCAGAACAACGAGTGGCTCTATGCCAAGCACGATGACTTAATAGACCGAGTTCTCGTAGAGAAAAATGAGACCAAGCGCCGCCTGATGCTCCAACTCCTTCTCCGTCAGCCATTCGAGGAAGAATCACTCCGTTCTGATTTCATCGATTTCTGTATCGCCAAGATTACAGCCTGTTCCCAGCCCTACGCCATCCGCTGCTACTGCATGAAGCTCGCCTACGAGCAGATGAAGTACTATCCCGAACTCCTCGAAGAGTTAAGAATGGCTCTGGATATGCTGGAGCAAGAGGTTCTATCACCAGGAATGTTATCAGCAAAAAGGCGAATTATGAAGAAAATCAAGCGAAGCCTTGGAAAATTCGGGAAATAGTCGTAACTTTGCAAAGTTAAATATCAAGCATTACATCTATGAATAAAGATAATATCAACGAGTTCGCATCCTTCGATGAATATCTTCGACAAGGAGAACCTTCGCAGAAGGAAAGCGCCGAGAACTGGAAGACGGCTATCGGATTGCAGGCTGTAGATGGGCTGCAACCGTCGGCGTATCTCATAGATGTGGCTAAGCGAAACATCGAAGGGGAAATCTCTCTGGACGAAACCAGAAAACTGATTGACTCTTACTATCAGAGCAAGACGGTCCGCACACCTAAGGACGAAGAAGAGGAAGAGGCAGATAAGGTTTCAGCTAACATCGCGAAGATTCTCGCCAGCAAGACCTTTGCCTTCAATACCAACGGATATGTTTCCCTGCATCGAAGAATATTCGAGGGAGTATTCAAGCACGCAGGAGAAATCCGCCAGTATGATATTTCCAAGAAAGAATGGGTGCTCGAAGGAGATTCCGTAAACTACCTGAATTGGGAAGACTTGCGAAGAGCATTGGACTGGGATATTGAGCAGGAGAAGAACTTCTCATATAAAGGTCTGACGGATGATGAGAAGATTGAGCATATTGCCAAATTCATTTCAGGCATCTGGCAAATCCACGCATTCAGAGAGGGAAACACCCGAACCACGGCAATTTTCACCATCCAATATCTCCGTTCGTTAGGATATGAAGTGAACAACGAAATGTTTGCCAAACACTCCTGGTATTTCCGCAATGCCCTGGTTCGTGCCAACTATCGAAACATTCAGAAAGGCATAGATTACTCTCCTATCTACCTGGTTCGTTTCTTCAGGAACTTACTCCTAAAAGATGGTTGGGTTCTCAAGAACAGATATTTGCATATCCAGCCGACTGATGATTGGAAAGAGCAGCCGAACTTAAATTCCCAAACAGGAAGTGGACAGAAAAAAAACTTCATAAATAAAGAAGGAGAAGAAAATGTCCCAAGTTCATCCCAAACTTGTCCCAAGTTCGTCCCAAGTTCGTCCCAAGTAGAAGAACTCATTATACGTATAAATAAAGATTATCTATCCATCGGTGATATAATGAACCTGTTTGGATTAAAGAACAGAACAAGATTTAGAAAGGAATACATTACCCCAGCCCTAGCCGAAGGAGCCTTGGAGATGAAATATCCAAACACCCCAAGACATCCACGCCAGCAATATCGGATGACAGAGCTGGCAAAGACTTGGAAAGAAGGGTATGAGAAAAAGAATAAATAACATCATAATAAAAATAGAAAACAAGTAATGAAGAAAAAAGCAACGGTCCTTATCGCCTCTATCATGGCGTTCTGCGGAATCAACACCGCTCACGCTGACGAGGGAATGTGGACGATTTACAACTTGCCTAACGCTGTGTATGAGATGATGCAGCGCGAAGGCTTCAGTATGACTTACGACCAGCTCTACAACGGCGAGAACGCCCTGAAGAATGCTGTGGTAAACTTCTCTGGCTATTGCTCGGGCGTAGTCGTTTCTCCAGACGGTTTGGTATTTACCAACCACCATTGCGGTTTCGAGGCTATCAGAAGCCACTCTACCGTGGAGCACGACTATATGCTCAACGGTTTCTTTGCTAAATCATACGCAGAGGAATTGCCTAACGAGAATATGTTCGTAAGCTTCATGGTTGAACAGAAGGATGTAACCGATAAGGTGATGAGCCTCGGATACGAGAAACTCGACAACAAAAAGCGTGATGAACTCATCGATTCTCTGGAGAATGAGATGACCCAAGAGGCGAAGAAGAACGATTCTACCCTCCATATCACCGTTCAGCCTTTCTACGAGGGCAACAAGTGGTACGCTACTACTTACCGCGACTTCACCGACCTGCGTCTGGTTTTCACCGTGCCAAAGTCTATGGGTAAGTTTGGTGGCGATACAGACAACTGGATGTGGCCTCGCCAGACCTGCGACTTCTCTGTATTCCGCATCTATGCTGACCCTAAGACCAATGGTCCTGCTGCCTACAGCAAGGACAATGTGCCTTATCATCCTAAGCGTTGGGCTCAGGTTTCTCTCCAGGGTTACAAGGATGGCGACTATGCGATGACCATGGGTTACCCAGGCAGCACAGAGCGCTATCTTTCAAGCTACGGAATCCAGACCATGCGCGATGCTGAGAATGCACCTCGTGCCCAGGTTCGTGGCGTAAAGCAGGAGGTGATGCAGAAGCACATGCGTGCCGACGAGGCTGTCCGCATCAAGTACGACAGCAAATACGCCAGCTCTTCCAACTACTGGAAGAATGCCATCGGTATGAACAAGTGTATCGACTCTATCGGCATCGTTAATCTGAAGCGTGAGTACGAAACCCGTCTCCGTGCTTGGCAGGATACAGCCAAGGCTGCCAACGACCTCGCCCACAAGGTAGATTTCGACAAGCTCGCCAAACTCTACAAGGAGAGCGCAGACGTGAAGTATGCCTGGACCAACTTCTCTGAATCTTTCACCAGAAGAAGCAACATCGAGTTCTCTACCCGTGCCATCAAGCTCCAGACCAACATGGAAGTGAAGGGTCCTGAGAAGAACAAGAAGAAGCAGTATCATGAGTTTGAAGATAACTCTGCAGAATGGGATATGGCGCTCGATAAGGAAGTGCTCGCTACCCTCTTGAAGAACTACAAGGAGCACGTAGATGCCAAGTGGTTGCCTAAGTTCTACAAGACCATCGACGCTGAGTTTGGCGGCAACTACGCCAAGTATGTGGATTATCTCTGGGAGAAGTCGCTCATCATGAAGAAGGGCGCCAAGCTCTATTTCAACAAGAAGGGATATGAGAAGGATCCAGGCGTAAGCTTCGGTATGGATCTGAACGATGTATATGGTGATTTCGCTGCTCAGATGGGCAGCATCAACGACAGCATCGCCGAGCAGGAGAAGTATCTCTGCGCTGCCAAGCTCCGTATGGAGGAAGACATGCCTCACTACAGCGACGCAAACTTCACCATGCGATTGAGCTACGGTCAGGTAGGCGGTTTCGACCTCGGTGGCAAGCCATCTGGTTATTACACCACAGCCGAGAGCATCGTAGAGAAGATGAAGAAGGGCGACAAGGTAATCGATTACTACGCTGAGCCTATCATGCACGAGCTCCTCTCTGAGAAGGATTTCGGCAAGTATCAGGATAAGACGACTGGCAAGATGCAGCTCTGCTTCCTCACCAACAACGATATTACCGGCGGTAACTCTGGTAGCCCTATGTTCAACGGCAAGGGTGAGTTGATTGGTCTTGCCTTCGATGGCAACTGGGACAGCCTCAGCTCTGACATCAACTTCGACAAGCGCCTGGCTCGCTGCATTGGTGTAGATATTCGCTATGTGCTCTACCTGATGGATAAGTGGGGACACGCAGACCGCCTCTTGAAGGAGATCAATGCAAAGTAATTCCTATCTCTAAATCAATAGAGATGATATAAAGGTTTATCCTGGGATAAAGATTAATCTCAGGATAATATAAAAAGAGCGGAAAATCAGCTGTTAACTGTTAACCTGTTAACTTCTGGCTTTCCGCTCTTGTTTTTTCTTATAGGTTCTCAACTAATACTGCGAGATATTATTCAGCTCCTTCAATGAAACCTGACGAGGCTTCTCGGCGAGTTTCTTCTTCAATTCATCCACCGTTATTTCTGCAGATGGATCGAAATCGGCAGAGCGCATATAATCAATTACACTCTGATAGAAAGCCTTGCCTTCCGGATATTTGGCAGCCTTTTCCAAATCGCTCATGCAGACGAGAAGCTTTCCGGCTCCCACCTTCCATTCCATCACCAAACCCAACTTATGATTCCGCTCGATATTATCTATCACCTGAACAATCGGGCGATAATCCTTGGCGAAGTTGTCAAGCACCAGCGGATGCGATTCCTTGATGACAGGGAACCATTGCCAGTTGGTGTGCATTTCCGTAGGGAATCCCTTGAATATCGGATGTTCCGGATTCGTAAGAATACCCAGGGTTCCTGGAGAAACCTTCTTCTTGTTGTTCTCACAGATGGTCTTGAACATGCGATAATTCCAGTAATCGGTCTGGAAGAGTCCGCCAACAGTATAAGGAGTAGCATTATCTGCCTGCGAAAGCGTATCATCGGCAGCCACAAAATGGCTGGAAGCCGTAGGCATCCAAAGCACCTTTCCGCCCTTTTCCAAGACTTTCACCACTTCCTCATTCAAATCCTTGGCTATGATGACGCCCTTCTTTTCCATCGCCTTCTTCGGATAAGCCCAAAGTTCGTAGGAGTTTCTCGCCTCTGTTCCTTCAATGTTTAATGTAAGAAGCAGCTTGGTAGGTTTCTGCACGTGGAAGACACCATTCAGTTCACCCACATCCACCAAACCTTCATCGTATGAAAAGATGTTCAATACTCCCTCATCCTCTGCCATCAAGTCGCCCACATTCTTTCTCACTTCACCATCCTTGGTGCTGTAAGTTCCATCATCCATACAGAACAATCCGTTCTCGGCAGCCAGATGCCATTTCAGTTTCTTGCCCTTCAGCGAAGAACCACCATAATTGGCTACCTTTACCTTAGCCTGAATCTTCTCGCCGTCCTCGAAGCAGAACTTCTTCATTTCCAGCAGAGGAACCACAGGCGAGCACCACTGGCGCCATTCCTCGGGCGTAGTGATTCCCTTGCTCTCCATGAAAGCATCGAGGATGCCTACGAAAGCACTTCCCTGACCGGGATAATCCTGAATATCGAGCAGTTGGAAGCCCGCCATATTCTTGGTGCGAAGATCCATTTCTATATCGGCTTTATAGAGTTTCACGCTCCATAAGCCCGAAGCCTTGTGGAAATCATCTGCCTGCGAAAGCATTCCGGCAGCAGCCAGCCTGCGGCGGAACACTTCAAAGTTATAAGGATGAAGCACTCCGGTGTATTTCTTCATCTCCCGATAGTCAGGATAGGTCTGAAACTGGCCTGTTTCATGAGAGATGATTGGGATTCCTGCCTTATCGCAAGCCTCATCAAAATTCATCGTAGAATTAGGATGGAAATGATTGATCATTCCGCCATCGTAAGCGTCGGCAAACGAGAAGGAACCACGGGTATGAGTATTGTATTTGCCCCATCCCTCGCCTCCGATGCGGCAAGTGGTGAAGTAATCCATTCCTTCTTTTATTCCTTGATAACCGAGATAGTAATTGCTTCCGAAGGTATAGTATTTATCTGGCGCAATCTTGCGGAAATCATCCACAAACTCCTTCATCTTGTCGATGTCGCCCCAGAGTTCATTACCCAGCGCCATCATTCGGAAAGAAGGATGATGACCGTATTCTCTGAGGATATTTTCGCCTTCCTGATGCAGGAATGCCATCAGCCTTTCATCCTTCTTGTCAAAAGAACCCCAGAAAGGAAGCTCCGGCTGGAGATAGATTCCCAGACTGTCCGCTGCCACGAAAGCCGCCTCCGGTGGACACCAGGAATGAAAGCGCACATGGTTGATTCCATACTCCTTGCAGGTTCCGAGATACTTCATCCAGCCTTCCACGCTCATCTCTACATGTCCCGTCAGCGGCCATACAGCCGCATCGTGCTTGCCACGGAGGAATATCCTATGACCATTGGCGTAGAAGTGAGCGCCTTCGATATGGAAATCCTTGGCGAAATCAGGCATCTGAAGGGCGGAAGGAGAAGCTACAGAACGGCTAGGGATTGCTCCTGTTAGAGTTTCTGCAGATTTGCTCTCTACAGAGCTGGCTAGCTGGAGTTCTATCCTTCCGATAATTCCATTCCAGTTGGTCTGCGTATCTTCTGTATAAGCATGGCTGGAACCGTAAACCTGATCAGGCACACCTCTTCCATTATCCACCACGATTTCCAGGAGATGCTTGCCCGGCTTCACCTTCTTTGGCAGAAGATAGCGCTGAGGAGTAGAGATGAAGTTGCAGGAATCCACCAGTTCTCCATCCACATACACCCATGTCGGTCGGGTACGTTCCAGGAAGAGTTCTACCGGCTTCTTCTTCCAGTCCTTCGGGATATTGATGGTTCTGGAATATCTTGCAGCTCCTTTATAGGCATAGAGTCTCGTAAGATGCGTTGTTTCCATCGTATCTTTCGGAGCGAATCCCAGACGGTTCGTATCGATGGTACCGGGAAGGATGGCACGCTGCGCCTCACCCTGCAAGGCACGCTTACTCTTGGCAAAAACACTACCGCTCTTTCCCAACTCCACATTCCATTCACCAGCGAGCGAAATGCTCTGTGCTTGCAAGCCCAGACTTACCAGTCCCAGACAAGCGATAAGAACAGTTTTCTTCATTAACTTATTACAGAATATCTTTTAGGGTTAAAATTGCGTATAAAGATACTATAAATTTGATGTTTACGGCTGCAAATATAAAAAAATTGCGGTAAAAACACCGCAATTTACCAAAGAAATTGCTGTATTTTTACCGCAAAATATGGATATTGCATCAAAACATTCCTTTGATGCAGGCTTTCATCTTATTATAAATCGCTGCCTAAATTATTTCTTCTTAGGTCTGCGGCGAGCCCAACCTTCTTCCTCGAAATTTGGCTCCTCGCCCTTGAACTTCACATTGTCGTTGTTCTGGAAGAATTGGCGCCAATCGCCTGTATCCTCCTGAGGGCGAGACTTTCTGCCGCCACGAGATTCACCACGGCTTCCACGTCCTCCCTTTCCACGAGAATCACGAGAGTCTCTTGCATCATCAGAAGAACCTCTGCGGCCACGACCTCCTCTTTCTGAACCACGACCGCCTCTGCCCTCAGAACTGCGTCCGCCGCGGGCTGCTCTGCCATGACCTTCCTCATCAGCATCGTTACATCTCACGGTTCTGCCCTTGTACTCAGTTCCGTTCAATGCCTTCATCACACGCTTCGCATCCTCCTCAGGCACCTCGATGTAGGCAAACTTACTCAGCAGGTCGATGTGACCAACCTCCTGGCGACCCTTCACGTGCTTGTTCAGATACTGCATGATTTCGCCCGGATAGAAACCATCCGCCTTACCCAGGTTGATGAACAGTCTCTTGAAACCAGCCTCAGTCTCATGCTTTCTGCGACCATTGGAAACCTTGCCACGGCCCTCGCCACGACTTCCACGACCTTCACCGCCACGGGAGCCCTTGCCGGTCTCAGGCTTGATAATTTCAGGAGCATTCTTATAGTAATCGAGGAACTTACCGAAGGTGATGGTCACCATCTTCTTGATGATGTCCTCCTTGTCGATGTACTCAAACTGGCGGTTGATTTCAGCCATATATGGTTCAATCTGATCCTCATCCACATCGGTCTTCATGATGTCGTCCATGGTCTTGAAGAGCTGCTTCTTGCAGATTTCCTCTGGGGTTGGCAAAATGCCATCCACGAACTCCTTGCCAATCTGCTTCTCAATCTGGCGAACCTTGAACTTCTCTCTGGTATGGATGATAGAGATGGATGTTCCTTTCTTGCCGGCACGACCGGTACGGCCGCTTCGGTGGGTGTAACTTGCCACATCATCAGGCAAACCATAGTTGATAACGTGAGTCAGATCATCTACGTCCAGACCACGAGCAGCCACATCGGTAGCCACCAGGAACTGAACGGTATGGTTGCGGAACTTCTGCATGGTGAGGTCACGCTGCTGCTGACTCAAGTCGCCGTGCAACGCCTCTGCATTATAACCATCCTTGATGAGCTTATCTGCAATATCCTGAGTCTCCAACTTGGTACGACAGAAGATAATTGCAAAGATGCGTGGATAGAAATCCACCACGCGTTTCAGGGCGAGATACTTGTCCTTGGCATTTACCAGATAGTAGATGTGGTTTACATGCTCAGCACCCTCGTTGCGCGAACCCACTACGATTTCCTTGTGGTCGTGCAGGTAGTTGAGGGCAATCTTCTCGATGTCCTTGCTCATGGTAGCCGAGAAGAGCAGGGTGTTTCTATCTTCCGGAACGTTCTCAAAGATGGCATTGATGCTCTCAGAGAAGCCCATGTTCAGCATCTCGTCAGCCTCATCAAGCACCACGTTGTTCACGTTCTCCAACTGAGCCACGCCACGATTAATCAAATCGAGCAGACGACCAGGGGTAGCCACGATAATCTGCACACCATGCTTCAGGGTGCGAATCTGGCTTCCGATGTCGGTACCGCCATAAACTGCGGCAATATGCAAACCGTCGATGTACTTGGCAAAACTGTTCAAATCGTCTGCTATCTGGAGACAGAGCTCACGTGTAGGACTGAGGATGATAGCCTGTGTCTGCTTGCTTTTGGCATCAGTTTTCTGGATAACCGGAATACCGTAAGATGCAGTCTTACCCGTACCGGTCTGCGCCAACGCAATCACGTCGTTCTTATTACCAAGCAAATATGGGATTACTTCTTCCTGAACTGGCATTGGATTCTCAAATCCAAGCTCTTCGATGGCACGGCGAATCTCCTCGCTCACGCCTAATTCTTCAAATGTCTTCAAATCTTTTTAACCTTAATTCATTATAATCTAAATGGAAGGCCGAATTCACCCTCCCAGCCATGAATTAGGGTGCAAAATCCTTCCGAAACGCTTGCGGCAATCATACGCATTTATTAAGATTGCCTAAATTCGGGTGCAAAGATACAAAAAAAATGTGAGTTTCTTGCAGATTTCTGCAATATTTTATTACCTTTGCATGAAAGTTACAACAAACAGATAACCAAGAAAACTTGAAATATATGAAAAAAGTTATTTTCACCCAAGAATGGATTGCTTTGCATCCATACGAAAAAGCAGACGAAACAGATCTGTATTATACAGAACTCGCCAACGAAATATACCACGCTCTTGACGAGGCGTGCTACACCCATAACTTCAAGAATATGGATGAAGCCAAGCAGCTGGCACTCAGCATTGCCGGTTATTTCGAAGATGTGATTTCGGGCACAGGCATCTGGAAAACTTTCACGGAAGAATGCAAGCAGCGCTACGGCACCTACATTCCTTTCTATGAGAAAGAAAGCGAATTCATCAAGAGTACGCTCAACGAAGATGACCCGGCTTACGACCCAGAGGAAATCAACATCGCTGATGTCAAGTTCCTGCTCTGGCACCATTACCAGCAGAGCAGTTTCGTACAGGAAGCCGTTCCTTTCCTCTTCGGAACTCTGGAACTGGCTGCCAAACTTGCCTATATCATCCTCGACAGAGAGTATGAAACGGCCCCGGAAAACGAGCGTCTTCTGACTTATCTCTGCGAAATGCCTGAGATAGAGGGCAACGCTGAAACGACCGAGGAGGACATCGAGAAGAACAAGGAGTTGGATGAGATTCACCGTCGCGACACCCTGGCGTGGTTCCATTATGGCTGCTATTTCAACGTAGGCAACCAGAAGCGCCTGCAGTTTACCCTCCAGCAGATGGCAAACTCGCCTCAGGGTCTCACCGAACCGCTCGCTTATTCTGTGCAGATGGAAATGACCATCGCCGGCAGAAACAATCTCCTGGCGCTCACTTCTTACGAATGGCTCTGCAAGATTTGCAGGAACATGCCTACCCACAAACTTTGGGAGGATGAGGAGTTCAGAAAGAAGGCTACTGAGCAATATGAAAAGGTGGATCATGAGAAGGCGATTCACGACTATAATCTGCTCAAGGCGAAGGGATACGAAGACAAGTTCATCTTCCTGGAAGATGTGAAGACGCTGAAGGAATTCCTCAAGGAGATTGAATTCGAGTTGCCAAAGGACATCCGATTCCCTCAGAAATACGAGAAAGGCATCATCTTAAGCGGAAGTCCATACACAGGCATCAACATCAGTTTCGGTCTGGCTCATTGCATCGCATCGCCTGAAAACCCATACTATGTACAGGAGCGTGCAGAGACCGACAGCTTTGGCATTATCAGCGGCAATGGTCTCCCATTCCCTTACGAAATTGTCTGCAAACTGATAGAAAACAACCTGATTCCTGACGCAAACATCTTTACAAGCCAGTATGTAAAGGAAGAAGGCTTGAAGATTACGCAGGCAAACCTCCAGTTCCTTGCCGATTACTACCTGATGGGTAGAAAGGATAAAGACCTGTCTCCTAAGGAGTTGTGGTAAAGACGCATTCAGCACACTCAAAAAGTTTACTACGTTAACTCCATTTTTTAAGGGGTTAGCGTAGTAGACTTTTACAGATTTATAGAAGAAAGAGCGGAAAATCAGCTGTTAACTGTTAACTCTGTTAACCCCAAGCTATTCTTCCGCTCTTTTTATTATAAATGTTGACAGACATTCTTTTGCTGTCTTCAAACAATATTAAAGAGCTATCAGCTTGCAGCAATTATTAAATATACGTAATTTTCCATATAAATATGTAACAAAGTACAATCTCTTCATTATTTTTTAGTAATTTCGCAGTTAGTAATTCTAAAATCACTAATTATGAAATTCGTAGATAGAATCAGGGAACAAGCTGTTTTACAGACAGCTTTGGAGTCTAAAGCTTCAAGCTTCATTGTGATATACGGACGAAGGAGACTTGGAAAATCAACTCTCATCAGAAGAGTGTTGAAAGATGGAGACATTTACTTTGAAGCCAACCTAAGCGAGAAAACTACCCAGCTAAGTCTGTTGGCACGCACCATAGGCACGGAATATCCGGGCTTCGACAGCCCTGTGTATTCTTCCTGGGAAGACATCATCATGGCTTTCAACTACCGTTGCAAGGAAAACGCAACACTTGTCTTGGACGAGTTCCCATATCTAGTTCAGAAAGATCCAGCATTACCTTCTACTCTACAACGAATCCTCGATAGGCGTATTACCGGAGTAAATGAATTGCGCTGCAACATCATCATCTGCGGCTCTTCACAGAGAATGATGCACGGTCTCTTACAAGGTTCAGAACCTCTTTATGGCAGAGCCGACCGTATTTTCATCCTACGTCCTGTCAAGTTGCCTTGGTGGCAAGAAATCATCAACACCTCAGCCAAGGAACTTGTAGAAGAGTACTCTATATGGGGAGGAGTGCCTCAGTACTGGAGTCAACGAGAAAGATTCTGCTCTTTGGACGAAGCCATTCAAGAACTGATATTAGACGAAATGGGAAATCTCTATGACGAGCCTGCCCGTCTGTTTATGGATGAGGTATCAGATATCGCACCCTATTCGTCAATCATGCTTGCGGTGGGTAGTGGAAAGCAGAAGTATTCCAGCATTTCTGATGCTCTTGGCAAGACTACGGCAGAGCTTGCCAAACCGATAAAAATTCTGACTGAAATGGCTTTCCTCAGAAAGGAAGTACCATTTGGCGAAAATCCGCAGAAGACAAAGAAGATTCTTTATCGGATAGATGACCCATTCATGGCTTTCTACTACAGATTCATCGAACCAAACAAGTCTATGATTGCCTTGGGACGTGGCAACATTGCAAAGAAATTCATCAATGACGGTTTCAACGGTCATGTTGCCGAGGTTTGGGAAAGACTATGTCAGTTGGCTGTCAGTGGTAGCGACATAGAAGGTCACACATGGGGTGAAGCCTCACGCTGGTGGGGCAAGGTTCCCATCTTTGAAGAAGGCAAGAAAACCCCTGTCGGCAACGAGGAACTTGAATTTGATGTTGTTGCAGAAGACCTCTTTGACAAGAACACAATACTTGTAGGAGAATGTAAATGGACAGCCCCTGATTATGCCGACCGACTCTTGGAAAAGTTGAAGAGAAAGGTGGCTCTCGCCCCATTTGCCCAGGGAAAGAATGTAATATACCTCCTTTTCCTAAGAGAAAAGCCCCTACCTGGTCCTCAGCCTTGCAAGGTGATATTGCCAGATGAAGTGGCAAGTTTGCTGCATCATTGAGCTAACCTAAATTATGTTCCGTAAGGTAATGATTTAAAACTTGGTTGCAGTAAAAACACAAAAGTCTACTACGCTAACCCCTTAAAAAATGGCGTTAGCGTAGTAGACTTTTAATATTTAAGAGAAGAAGGTACAGAAAAACAGCTGTTAACTGTTAACTCTGTTAACCCCTATTTCAGATTCTTATCCAGAAACTCCAGCATTTTCTCCTGCGCCTGCAAACCGCAGGAATGAGGAATGTCCCAAAGTTCCGTATCCAGCAGATTATCAGCTCCCTGACTCTTCCAAACCTTGTGCATTTCGGCGAAAGCATCTTTTACGCCGGGCACTGGGAAGAGCTTGTCTTTTGTGCCGTTGATAAAGAGCATCGGCTTCGGACAGGCGAGGGAGGCGATGTGAGGATAGTCGAGATATTGCCTCAACCCCGGGATGCAATTTGCAAAACCGCCATTCTCCTTTCTTCCGAATCTCCGGGTAAGCTGAGCATCCGTGGTAATCATCCAGCAGATGGAAGCACCCGCCTTGATTCTATCCGATAATGCAGAGAGCATCCACGAGCGATAGGATCCCATCGAACACCCCACGCACCCGATACGCTTCGCATCTACCATCGGCAGCGAAGCCAGAAACTCGGTGCTGGAAATATCATCGTAAGTCATGAAGGCAGAGAGGTCTCTACCCAGCATCATCATGTTGCCGGCTATCAGGTCGTATTTGTTTCTATCCACGCCCTCCTTTCGGCCTCGTTCTCCCCACATCGGAGCATCTGCCGAAAAGACTACGTAGCCATGTTTCGCCAGATAATCGCCCACGTACTGATTATCATAAAGCTGCCTTGCCCACGCATCCGCATCATCCAAGATCTCCTGACAGAGTGCCTGTTTCGCCGGAGCATCTTGTTCTTCCGGAGTGAAGAAAGGACGAACCATCTTCTCCTTTCCGATAAAGAGATGAGCGCCATGATCATGAAGCGCATTCACCGTTGGGAATGGTCCCTTGCCATCCGGAATCAGGAGATAAGCAGTAATTCGGGAATAGGCGTTGATATTAAAGGCGATTTTCTGCGCCTTATATCCGTCTCTCTGCTCCTCGCCCAAAACTTCCATATCCCAAGCCGCAGCCGCCTTCGGAGGCGTCATCATGCATTCAAACACCTTCGCCCTTGCCGCCTTCTTCCACTTCTTGAAGTTCTTAATCGGACTGTTGCCCCAAGCCATCGGATAGGTCAGTTCCTTCTTCAGCGTTTCTACATAGGTAGGAATCTCTCCCTGCCATTCATACTTCTCCCGCTTCTGAAGCTTCGGTTTCGAAGAGGTCTTAACAGGCGCCACAGGGGCTTGTGTAAGCGCCACTGAGGTCTGAGCAAGCGCCACCGACGCCTGCAACAATGCAATAATACTATATGTGATAATCCTTTTCATTCTACCTTTCTGTTTATAAGATTAGTTATAGTTTGCAAAATTAAGAAATTATCCGCAAAAAGAGCCCAATAATCTCGATATTTTTGCGTACCTTTGCCTAAAACATTTATAAACAACAGATAAAACATCAATAAATAACGGATAAAACATCATAACATAGAAAGATTAAGATATGAAAATAGCAGTTTTTTGTTCAGCAAATAAGAATATCGACCCCGACTTCTTCATGATGACTGAAGAGATGGGAAAGTGGATGGCAGAGAACGGCCACGACCTGGTTTTCGGTGGCTGCAACTCCGGACTGATGGATTGCATCGGCAAGGCAGTAAAGACGAATGGCAGCAGAACCATCGGTGTGGTTCCTACGCTTGTAGAGCGAGGCGGCAGAACCTTCCCTGACCTCGACATCGAGATTCCTTGTGATAATCTCAGCGACCGCAAGGACCTGATGCTTGCCCAGAGCGACATCTTCGTTGCCCTTCCTGGCGGCATCGGCACCCTGGATGAAATCTTCACCATCGCTGCCTCCCACACCATCGGCTACCATCACAAGATGGTGATTCTCTACAACATGAAAGGCTTCTGGAACTCCACCATCGCCCTTTTGGATGACATGGCAGATAAAGGTGTAATTCGTGGCAATTGGCGGGATGTGATTGAAGTGGCAGATAACCTGGAAGAGCTGGCAAAAATGTGTATTTAAGGAGAAAGAGCGGAAAAACAACTGTTAACTGTTAACTCTGTTAACCTCCAGTTGTTCTTCCGCCCTTGATATTTTCTTCAAGACCATCTATCCCTTATTTTCTTTCCCCAAGAGGAAATCGGAGAGGCTCATCATCAGAATGCCTTCTTCATTATAACCCGAACGATATCTATCCCCTACGATAATCAGTTTGCGGAAGCCGTCGTTTACATTCAATAAAGAAGCCTGCTCCTGATCTACCTTCTCCTTATCAGGCAAGGCATAAGCTGACTGGATATAGAGGCGTTCATCATGACGGTTCACCACGAAATCAATCTCAAGATTTCTACGCTGCAGCTTGCCATTCTCATCTCGCTTGAAGCTCTCCACTACGCCGACATCCACGCCATAGCCTTGTTTGCGAAGCTCGTTATAGATAACATTCTCCATAATATGAGTGTATTCTATCTGTCGGAAGTCAAGAACTGCATTTCGGATACCGATGTCCTCGAAGTAATACTTGGTTCCAGCCCCAATGTACTTGCGACCTTTCACATCATAGCGCAATGCCTCGCTGATAACGAAGGAATCCTGCAGGTATTCCAAATACTTACTGATAGTATTAACACTTATATCTACTCCACCAACCGACTTGAACGTATTGGAGATTTTCAAGACATTGATACAAGAACCTACCGTAGATGCAAGAAGACGTACCAACTCTTTCATTCCCTCTGGATTCTTCAAGCGATTACGTTCCAACACATCTTTCAGATAAACGGTCTCATAAATCTCTCGAAGATAGTTCTGCTTGGCTTCAGGGCTTCCCATCTGCACAACGGCAGGCAATCCACCATAAAGATAATAGGTTTCCAAAGCTTGTTGCATCTCTCCTCCTACAACCTCGTAGTATTCAGAAAAGCTCAATGGATGAATTCGGATTTCCCATCCTCGCCCTCTGAACTCTGTGATTACATCCTTTGACAAGAAACGAGCATTGGAACCTGTAACATACACCTCAGCATTCTCCACATGGAGATAAGAGTTGAGCACATCCTCAAACTCCTTTACCATCTGAACCTCATCAAGAAGAATGTAATACTTCTCCTTGTCAACCATCTGAGCATCTATATACTCCAAGAGCGCATCTGGGTCACGGAGTTTCCTGTTTCTACGGTCTTCAAGATTTACTTGTATGATATGATTCTCTGCAACACCTCTTTCAAGCAAATGCTTACAAAAGATGTTGAAAAGAAGAAAAGATTTACCACATCGGCGGATGCCTGTGATAATCTTTATCATCCCATTGCCTTCGGCAGAGATGAGCTTATCTAGATATTCCTTGCGTTCAAAATACATCATTCATTGAAAATTTTTGTGTCAAGACACATATTTTTGCAGCAAAAGTACACTTTTTACTTGATAACGCCAAAGTTTTTTAGAAAAAAAAGCAAAAGAGGGAGATGTGGGGCACACAAGAAAGAAAAATAGATGCTCGAAAACAAAGAAAGAGCGGAAAAACAACTGTTAACTGTTAACTCTGTTAACCCCAGTTGTTCTTCCGCTCTTGATCATTCTAAAATCTTATCTATTATCTCCAATAAGAAATCTCCTATTCAGCCAGCAGCTTCTCAGCCATTGCCTTACCCAGAGCCTCGCACTGCGCCTTTACCTCTGGAGTAATCGCCTGCTTCATATCTACAGGTTTGCCCACTGGCTCGTAGTGGAGCTTGGTATCGTTCCACTCCTGAATCTTAGCCACAGCCTTGCTTGCCCAGCAATGAGAACCGTACCAACCAAGAAGGTGGTTCTTGATGTCCTTGTTGGCAAGCTCGGAGAGGAGAACCTCCATCTCGTGATAAAGACCGGCATTGTAGGTTGGAGCACCCACGATGAGACCCTTGTAGCGGAAGATGTCGCGCAGGATGTAGCTGTGGTGAGTCTTCGAGATGTTGTACATTACGATGTTCTTCACGCCAGCCTTGCTTGCCGCACGGGCGATGATTTCAGCCATGCGCTCGGTATTGCCGTACATGGTGCCGTAGCAGATAACGAGGCCCGGCTCCGTCTCGTACTTCGACATCTTATCATACATGCCGATTACCTTCTCAATATGCTCGTGCCAAACAGGACCATGGGTTGAGCAGATGTAATCCAGCTCCACGCCAGCCAACTTCTTCAACGCATTCTGAACAGGGATTCCATACTTACCCACAATGTTTGAGTAGTAGCGAACCATCTCCAGCCAGAAAGTCTCGCAGTTGATTTCCGTATCGATGATTCCGCCGTTCAGCGCACCGAAGCAACCGAACGCATCACCTGAGAAGAGCACCTTGTTCTTTGCATCGAGCGTTACCATGGTCTCTGGCCAGTGAACCATAGGGATGAGAACGAAGCTCAGCTCGTGGTTGCCCAATGAAAGGGTTTCGCCATTCTTCACCTCTACCACGTCATCTGTTACGCCGTAGAAGCCTTCGAGCATTCCCAGGGTCTTCTTGTTGCCCACGATCTTGATGTTAGGGTAATATTTCTTGATGAGGGCGATGGAGCCGCTATGGTCAGGTTCCATGTGGTTGATGATGAGGTAATCGATTTCGCGGTCGCCAATCACCTCGTGAATGTTCTCGAGGAACTGGGTGAAGAAATCAACCTCTACAGTATCTACCAGCGCTACCTTCTCATCGTCAATGATATAAGAGTTGTAGCTCACTCCGTTAGGCAAAGGCCAGAGGCCCTCAAAACGATGCTTGTTGCGGTCGTTTACGCCTACGTAATAAATCTTGTTTGTAATTTCTGTCATATCTTTTATATTTTTATAGTTCCTTCTTCTTTGCTTCTCCAAATTCCTTCGAAACATAATTGTAGATGTCCTTGCAGCATTCGGTGGAGAATTCTTGAGCCGAAACAAGGAGACTGTCCCATTGCGCCTCAGATAAGCCACGGTCGATGTCCTCGCGGGTGATTCCATCCTTGATTAATCCGAACACGAAACCGGCATTGAAATTATCGCCGGCTCCGATGGTGCTCACCGGCTTCATCTTCTCCGAAGGATAACTCTTGGCAAAGCCGTTCTCGGCACGAACCTCTACAGGCTCAGCACCCTGGGTGCAGATAAACTTCTTGCAGTAGAAACTGATTTCGGCATTATAAACCTTATCTGCCTCCGGTTTCTTGTAGAGGATTCCGAAGTCCTCGTGGCTTCCGCGCACGAAATCAGCCATCTCCAGGTTCTCTATCAGATTAGGTGTAATCTTCATGATTTCGTTCTGATGAGAAGCACGGAAGTTGATGTCGTAATAAAGAATGGCGCCGTGCTCCTTCGCATACTCCAGGAAGCCGGCAACCTGAGGACGGACCACAGGATTCAGGGCGAAGAACGAACCGAAGAGCACGATGTCGCCAGGATTGATTTCCGGTGTGGCAAACTCCAGCTGGTCGTGAGGATGATCCTTGTAGAAAATGTAGTCGGCATTGTTGTTCTCGTCGAGGAAAGCCAGCGAGAGCGGCGACTTCGATTCCGGGAAGATGCTCACATTGTCAGCATTCACCCCATTATCTCTCAAAAACTGAATCACATACTCTCCTATGCGGTCGTTGCCCGCCTCGCTGATAAACGAAGCATTTACGCCCGCACGCCCCAACGAGATGACTGCATTGAATGATGAGCCACCCGGTACTGCCTCTATCGGCTTGCCGCCCTTGAAGATGATGTCAAGCACGGTTTCTCCTATTCCTATTACTTTGCGCATTGTTTTTTGATGTCTATATTTATTTTTTGGGAGCAAAGATAAGTCTTTTTGGCGATAATGCAAAATAAATGACTATTTTTTTGGATAAATTACATTTTCAGTGTAACTTTGCACCTTGAAATGAAATACAATACTTATACACTCGATAATGGACTCCGCATCATCCACCTGCCTTCAGACAGCAAGGTGGTGTATTGCGGTTACCAGATTAACGCCGGCACCCGAAACGAGGAGCCGGGCGAAGAAGGACTTGCCCACTTCTGCGAGCACGTTACTTTCAAGGGCACAGAGCGCCGCAAGGCGTGGCACATTCTCAACTGTCTGGAGAGCGTGGGAGGCGACTTGAACGCCTACACCAACAAGGAAGGCACGGTTTATTACTCAGCCATCCTCAAAGAGCACATCGCAAGAGCCGTAGATCTGCTCACCGACATCGTTTTCCATTCGGTTTATCCGCAAGCGGAAATCGACAAGGAGGTAGAGGTAATCTGCGATGAAATAGAGAGTTACAACGATTCTCCTGCCGAACTGATTTATGATGAATTCGAAAACATCATCTTCAAGGGCTCGCCGCTGGGCCACAATATTCTGGGCACAGCCGAGCAGGTTCGCTCGTTCAAGACAGAAGATGCGCTGCGCTTTACAAGAAAGCTTTACCGGCCGGATAATGCGATATTCTTCGCTTACGGAGACATTGACTTCAAGAAGCTGCTAAGACTCTTGAAGAAGAGCTTTTTAAGTGAAGAACGAAGAGTGAAGAGTGAAAAATTCAATAGTCCAGAGGCGCAAACCCAATTCAACATTCAACACTTAACATTCAACACTCAACACTCCTTCGAGGGGCAGACAATCGTGATGCAGAAGAATACGCATCAGGCTCATGTGATGATTGGAACCCGCGCCTACGATGTGAACGACAGCCGCAGAATGCCGCTCTATCTGCTCAACAACATGCTGGGCGGACCGGGAATGAACGCCAAGCTGAACCTAGCCCTGCGTGAGCACAACGGACTGGTTTACACCGTAGAGAGCACGATGGCGGCTTATGGCGATACGGGCATTTGGAGCATTTATTTCGGCTGCGATGAGCACGACGTGAAGCGCTGCCTCAGACTGGTTCGCAAGGAACTGGATAAGTTCATGCAGAAGCCGCTGAGCGAGGCGCAGCTCAAGGCCGCCAAGAAGCAGATTAAGGGACAGGTAGGCGTGGCTTGCGACAACCGCGAGAACTTTGCCCTCGACTTCGGCAAGAGCTTCCTTCACTATGGCTGGGAGAAGAACGTAGACCGACTCTACGAGCAGGTGGATGAGATTACAGCCGAACAGATACAGGCCGTGGCTCAGGAGTTGTTTGATAAAGACAGGCTCACCACGCTGATTTTCAGATAAATAAGAAACAAAGAAGGCAACAACTTGGGTCGTCATGCGACTTCCCTCGTTGTTGCCTTCGTAATTTAATGAATTAAAACTGCTTTTTTCTTAAAACAACTAACAATTAACCTAAAAACTTAAACCTAAAAACCTAAAATGAAAATCTATAAAACCTAAAACGAATTTTTAACAATCTATATATGAAATCCCCTATCAGAATTTATCACGAAAACTCTCAGGGGACAAGTATGAATTTCAAATGAAAAGGAGTTTTTTACTCTCCTCTTTGGTTTCGGAAGCCCCTTTGGCTCCCTACTGTTTTTACTCAGCTGTGCATTGCTACCAGCCATTTTTTAATCTCGGCTCTTTTGGAGCCCTTCGCATGGCTAATCTCCGATTAAGCCAACTTGTTGTTAATAGCACCAACTTCAGCTACACATGCAACAACTACTGCGATAATCATTCCTAATACTAACATAATCTTTTCCTTTCTTAAATTTGTTATCTTAAATATATAATCTTGTAGTTTTACCTAACAAAATCTTAACTCTCTTTATTTCTTACCCCCCGAAGGAGGATTTCTATGCTCTCTTAGCTTCGTAGCTTATTTGCCGCAGTTCATTCCGAGGTTCATACCTGCGCAAGCAACTACTGCGAATGCTACTACTGCTACTGTCATTATCCCGAACATTACCATAATCTTTTATCCTTTTTTCTTTTTTCTGGTGCAAAGGTACAACTTTTTGTGTGCGCACACAAACATTTTAGGAGAAAAGTTTCAAAAAGCCCTTTTTTCTTGATTAAGGTCAAGAACATTTACATTCTCGTTACAAAAACGGGCTATTTTAAAGCTTTTGCCCTTTCAGGGCGACAGGCGTGCTGCCATTATTACCCAGGGCGGTGCCCTGGGCTAGGAGCTTCTGCCCTTTCTATTATATTTGCACTTGGAAAAATAAAGAGGTAAAAATCTTTATATCTGCAAACTTTTGTTAACTTTGCAGAAAATTAGATAAGTACAATAAAAAAAGAAGAATACTCCATATCCAGCGTTAACCCTGTGCCCTTTCTAGCATAGTAAAGGCTTAGCCCTGTTTGGGGAACTGGATATTTTCTGAGCAGAAGCTTGAGAGTAAATTAGCCTGCTTGTGTAGAACAAGACAGGACTCGTAGTATAGTTGTAGCCGCTCAGAACGGAGCACCCTTCTTATTAAAAACTTTATTCAATATGCAAATATACGGAATAGATTTGGCAAAAGAGAAATTTGACGTAAGTTTTTTCGACTTGACATCAAAAAAAGTATCAAACCACCCTTCACATAAGGTTGTAAAGAACAATTTTAAGAGTATCGGAAGGTTTTTAGAAACCCTTCCAAGCGATGCTGTATTGGTTGCTGAGCATACCGGAGTTTATGGTGATACTCTCTTGAAGTGCTGCATGGATAGCAATGTGAAGATTGCCTTTGTGGGTGGATATGTCATCCATAGATACAGAGCTACCCCTGACCGTGCCAAGACGGATGTCCTGGATTGTGCACTGCTCAGAGATTTTGGAGAGAGATATCCTGATAAGCTGAAATACAAGACGTTTCCAGAAGAGGCTCTATATGAGCTTCGTCAATTGGCACGCCACCGGGAAATGCTTGTAGAACAGCGTAAGCAGCTAATAACAGCCGACAAGAGCGAGGATTGTCGTCCTATCAGAAGTCTTACCGTCAAGCGAAGCATGGACCGCATCAAAGAGATGTTGGACACGGAAATTGCAGAGACGGAAAAAGAAATGTTGAAAGTCATAAATGGACATGAGAGCATTCGCCACAACTATGAGCTTGTTAAAAGTGTCGATGGAGTTGGGCTGATTACCGCAGTAGAACTATTGGTAAAAACAGAGAATTTCACAAAAATAACTACAGCGCGCCAATATGCTGCTTATGCAGGAACTGCGCCATACGAAAAATCATCGGGGAAAATGGACAAGGGAGCACATATATCCAAGATTGGTAATAGACGGTCAAAGACCTTGTTGTACATCTGCGCAGAAAGCGCCAGATTGCACAACAAGGAGATTAAACTGTATTACGAGAGACGTACTTTAATAGATAAAAAGCCGCGTCATTATGTACTAAATGCCATAGCAAACAAGTTGCTAAGGATCATATTCACCCTCGTGGAAAAAGGTGAATACTATGACGCAAACTTCATTAGGCAAGACCCAAGGGTCGTTAAATATAATTAACGTTAAAAAATACGCTCAAAGCTTGCTCAATTAGAGTAAAACAGGGCGTGCTGCTAAAACGTGGGGGGCGTGGCATTTCACCACGCCCACTCCTTTATCACCGCTACGCAGCCATTCCTGGCGTTCCGTAGTGCCCATACTTGGCGATGAAACGGGCGGTCTTGGTGAAGGTGCCGTCCTCGTTCTTCATGATGAAGCCACGCTTCTTCCAGTTGCACAGCAGGATGGCAAGCTTCGTCTTGGTGCCATGAACCTGACAGATGTTCTGAATCTCAGTCTTGTCAAAGGTATCATGAACGTAGAGAAGAAGATTGCTCACACCGGGAGTATGACACACAGAGCGGCTGTCTGCATCTATCGCCTCCTGCATCTGATTGCCGAAGAAACGCATCTTGCACCACAGATCATACTTCACGCTCCATACGATGAAATCCTCTATCGCCTTCTCCCACTTCTCGCCATTCGCCAGATAAAGCACCATCGCGCGGCGGAAACCATTCGCCAGACCACGCTTGGCAAACTCGGCGTAAGGCTTGTTGTAAGCCAGCTGAGCCATCTCCATAATCTCATTCTCCAGGCGCTCGATAAGCTGGCGAGCCTTACGGCACTCCTTGAAACCGCTGGCTGCGTTCAGCTGCTGGATATAAGGAGAAAGCTGCGACTTGAACTGCGCATCATAACTGCCCACCTCCGGACGCGGAGCGAAATCGGGACGGATAATGGTGGCGAGCGACAGGCGGCTCACGGCTCCATCAGCCACCTCACGAACCGAGAAGAATTTCTGCGTAACAGCAATGGTGCTCGAAGCATTCCAGTTGAAACGGGTCTTTACGCGGGCTGTAACGCTCTTGGTTCCTACTCGCTCCTGGCCGTCCTCTGAATTGTCCCAACAGAGGCGAATCAGCTGGCTAGGGTCGTTAAACTTCCTGAGCATGTCTACCTCGTCCATCTTGCAGTAGAGATAAGCATCGCCAGCCTTCTGCACATCGTCGAGACGCTGGATGTAGGCAGCGCGGGTAAGGTCGGGCGAAACGATGCGGATGCAGATGTCTTCCGGGCGCACCGGTTTCTTCTTGTTGTCGCCCATAGTGTTCACCTCGTCCTTCCAGTCCTGCTCCTTCTGGCGGTTCACCTTATCCATCTGAATCAGGTCTTCGATGATGCAGTCGATGGGGCCGTTGACGAGCGATTTGCCTGACGACATGGCTGCAATGAGCAGATTCATCATCGCCGCCTCGTGCACCTGATTATCGGTGTAGCGGAAGGTTACGCCCTTGAGATGAGCGGCAAGCGCAGGGAAGACCGCCATTGCCACAGCCGCCTTGAAATCGGCTGGAACCTTGCTGGTGAGCAACTTGATGAGTTTAGGCAACCGGGCTGGCAACTGAGGAGGAACATCGGCATAGATTCCCGCCTTCTCGGTGGCCTGCTTGGCAAGATGATTCTTGCGGGCAGTCTCTACAGCCTGCTTTACCAAATCCGGAATCGCGGTAGATTGCGCCACCTTGCAGGCATTCTCTACGGTGGCGAACGCCTTCGCCTCGTCTTCTCCGAAGGTTTCTATTACCTGCTTGATCCAAGCCGCCTCACTATTACAGATGTATCTCAGCAGGCAGGCTTCACGATAGATGAAGTTGTTGCGGTTGCCGTGGACAGGAGCGCCGCCCATCAGCTCTACCAGCGCCTTCACAATCTCCTCGTAAGGAACGCCGTCGTAAGTCTGCTCATACTGCACGGCATTGGCAGCCTTTCTAGCCTTCTCCTCCTCGCTCTCGATGGGTTCGAAGTCTACATCCAGCGGACGGCCGTCGATATCCAGTCCTCTCTTGCGGTAAGCCTCACGATATTCAGCCACAGCCTCCTTATCCAGGCGCTTGTACCAGTCGTCGGCAGTATAAATCTGGCTTGCCGCATCGGTGATGAAGATGATGCGCTCCGGGGTTACGCAGCTAGGGTCTTCGGTGGCGTGGATGAGTTTGCAGAAGGCGCTCTGAGCCTCAGCGATGGTCATTCCTACCGGGATGCGGATGTCGATGTGGGCCTTGTTGCGGGCTGAGCGCTCGATGTGGAGCACCTTTCCCTTCCAGAGTTCGATGTCTTCGGCTGAGAAGATTTTCTCTCTGAAGAGCTTCTCTGTAGGCTCATCAAACATTCCGTTCAGCAGAAGGGCGTTCTTCACCGCTGGCTCAACCTCCTCAGGATTATCAATGTCTATGGTTGTCTGGAAGGTGAAAGCCTCCGGGTCGATGAATTTCTGGGCGCGATGGTCTTCGAGGAAGTGGAAGTAGTGAGGTGAGCGGAAAGGCAGCTGCTTCTTGAGGTCAGAAATCTTCCGGTCTAGCTGCTGGTAGGTTTCGCCTGCCTTCATCTCCTCCTGCTGCATCATCTGGTTCTGCTGGGCGGTGAGGTCACGAATCTGACCAACGAGCTGTGCGAGCCAAGGCTGCTTGGTAAGCTCGGTGTAGTAATCGAGGAGATGGGATGAAATCTGTCCCATGTTCGCTCTGCGGTTAGGGTTCATTGCGATGATGCGGCTGCTGAGCTGCTTGCATTCATCAAAGGTTAATGATTTTTGTGTCATAAATCTATATTTTTTTAGTTGTAAAAGACAGGCTCTTTTTGCAGAAACCTGCCGCCTTCCATTCTGAAAAGCGATGCAAAGATAAACAAAAAAAAAGCCGTTTGCAAGTTTTTTCTGAGGTAAAAAAACAGGGGTATAAAGAGGGGTATAAAAAGGTATAAAAGTATAAACAAAGGGTATAAGAGGGGTATATTAATACCCCGCTAACTACCATCTCCCGCCATCATCTCGTCATCTTTCATGGTGTTCGAGACTGGCACTTTCTCATCCACCAATTTCGGCAAGATTTCCCTCAAGTTCACATTCTCCGAACAGGCTGTTGTTCCCATAATCATCTTGAAAGCATTCACAATATCGCAATAACGATTGAATCTTTCCTTGCTTACCGAGCCCAACTTATCTGAATCAAGTTTCCACCATTCCAAAGCCGCATATTCGAAAGGTGCAGATTTCACCTGCGCAAGATCCTTCCATTTGCAGAGCGGAGCACGCTCCGTATTCTCCGGAGGTAGTTTTTCATACAGGTGGGCCAGATGTTTGCAGAAGGCTGTAGGAGCTCCCATATCGAATAGCCCCCACCCGTTTAAGAGTCGGAACACAGGGAACCAGTCGGATTGCTTTTTCACCAGCAATTCAGAACAGCCGTTTTTCTTATAAACCGCTATCTTCGGAATTACCAAATCAACCAGTTCCATGAATTTTTCTTTCTTCACTTCGTTCGAAGGCTTGGCACCCACCGCCTTCATCGCCTTCAGCGACTCCTTATCACCGTGCTTGCCCCATTGCTTCACATCGTCCACCCTGCCGTTCATAATCATCAGCACGATGCCCGAGAGCAGCTGGAGCATCTTCTTTCTAGGCACACGCTTATAGAACACCTGACGGAGGAAATCTACAGGGTCGGCCTTGAATGTTGGGTAGAGATTGTGGGGGAAGGCGTGCAGCTGCTGGTCTATGGCGTCCAGCTGGTCTTTATAATCGTAGGTGCCCGTCTGCTTCTTCTTGATGGCATTCGGGGCCTCTACGAAGAAAGAATAGGCCGCACGCTCGCGGTAAGCCGAACTGGTGATGAATCCCATCTCGGTAAGCAGAACGGCCCGGAGGCGCTGCAGTTCCTCATCGTCTATCTGCTCCAGCTTATGAAGGATGCGGTTTCTGGCCTGCGTCATTTCGCGGGAATAATCGCTGCGCTGGATTTCGAGGAAACTGCTGAGCCGCTCTCTAGCCTCAGAAAGGCAATCGGCAAGCTCCTCGCGCAGCATCGCCTCAGTTTCTGCATCAAGAGAACGGTTCTCCGCCTCAGAAGAGGTTTTATCGGATGCAGAGGCACCTTTATCCGAAGCGCCTTCAGAGAGCGTATTCCTGAGGCGGATGATGCTGTTGATGACGCCTTCGAGCATCATGGTGCAGTCGCTGAAACGGGTGAGCTGTTCGATGGGCAGCACAGGACCGGAGTATTGCCAGTCATCATAAATCTTATCATCATATATTTCGCGGCGCGCCTGCTCCATCTCCTCATCAGAAACATCAGAGAGCACTCTCACCATGAGCTGCAATCCAGCCTTATCGCCCTCGTTCTTGCTGTTGCAGCCTATGCACCGGGTGCGCAGGTTCCGCTCCTTGCGGGCGATGATGAGGGCGCGTACGTCCTCGCCTTCCAGGGCTGAAACATAGCCTATGAGCTGCTGTTTGTCATAAGCTTTCACCGCCAGCATGTCGAAGGTGTTGGCGTCATCGGGCACGAGGCAGATGGTTCTCCCCTCTGCTTCTTTAGCATACTCTACCTCATGGCCTTTCACGTCATTATGGGTGAGTCCTACGATATGGAATGTGAGATTCTTCATTTTATGTTGTTATTATTGTTTTTACGTTTGTTTGCAGTCAGGTTACAAAAGTAAGGTTTTTCGGTGAAACCACCAAGCATTCTTGTTTAAATTTCCTAAAAGAGGGACGGAGAAGAGGGTGTTTTAAACTTCGGTTAGTTTATAGATGATAGTTTATAGCAATCTTGCGAACGGCTACGCCCTATCAACTGTTAACTATAAACTATTAACTTGTTGTTGGGGGGTTAACAGGGTTAACAGTTAACAGCTGTTTTTTGCATGGTCCCCCTCACGTACCTTATTATATAATAATATATATATACTTATTTTTATATAAGTGTGTGGATGGAAGTATGCATTTTTGGGGTGTTAACTGTTAACCTGTTAACCTTTCCCTCTCAGAGCGCCCCTCTCCCATCAGAATGCCCTCTCTCCCGATGCTTGTTAAAGATGGCTGGCTGAGCCTTGGCAGAAAAAAGCTCAAACTCCCTGCTACAGCCCGTTTTACAGGCTTATATGATGACTAGAGAGAGGCATAAATGATGGCTGGCGATAGGCATAAATGATGGCAGAAAGAGGGCATAAATGATGGCTCACGAAGGGGATGGATCATGCATCGCGAGGGAAGAAATATTGCGTCGCGACGGAACGGGGAATGCATCGCGATGCAGAAAAAAGGGCTTTATAGAGCGGAATACTATGACAATACTCTGTTAATTCTTATGTAATCGATTGAAAATGAGAGAGTTAATTAACGTAATACAACTAATAAAATTTGGTTAAGTGGCTGATTATCAGTAACTTTATAGTTCTCTAAGCTCAAAGTTATATGACATCAGAACCACTCAACCAATATACGGAAATATGCAGAGATGCTATCAAAAGTTCATCTGCAAAGTTAAGCAAAACTTTCGAGAGTCTACTCTTGGAAATACTTTTATTGTACATGACGATACAAAGAAAGATAAATTTCACTCAAATGGAGCGTTACGGCACCCATTGTGAGCAGACCTACAGAACGAACTTCAACCGTGGTCGTGCTAAATGCATAGACTGGGTGAAGTTCAACCTTGCCCTATGCCGACGTTACTTGAATATGGATGGTCTATTGGCTATAGCCATCGATCCGAGCTACATCAGCAAGTCGGGTAAGAAGACTCCGCATATCGGTACTTTCTGGTCCGGTTGTGCAAGTTCCATGAAGCATGGGCTTGAAATCATGGGGCTTGCACTTGTCGATGTCCATGCCAACAGTTGCATGATGCTGCGCGCCCATCAGACTCCATCTACTGGAGAATTGAAAATGCGTAACATGACTCTCGTGCAACATTACATAGCGGTCATCAAGCGTTATAAGAAGGATTTGTTGAAGGTCACCGATATTGTTGTCGCTGACGCTTTCTTCTCTATCCGTCCGTTTGTGGACGGAATCAAAGAGTGCGGTTTCCATCTTGTCAGCCGCTTCAGGGATACTGCGAGCCTATATTATGTGTATACGGGACCTCGTTCCAATAAGCCTGGACGTCCCAAGACACTTGACGGAAAAATCAACTACAAGAAACTTGACCTCACACGTATGGCAGAGTTGCATATTGAAGGACTTGAAGGCACAGCCTACACACTCATAGCCTATTCAAAGGCATTGAAGCAGAAAGTGCGCCTTGTCATTTGGGTTATGCCGAACGGAAAACACAAGCTTTTCTTCTCAACAAAGACATCCATGTCGGGTGAGGAAGTGTTGCGCACATACCGCTCAAGATTCCAAATAGAGTTTTGTTTTCGCGATGCAAAGCAATATACTGGTCTTACGCATTGCCAAGCAAGACACAAGAACCAGTTGGACTTTTCCTATAATGCATCATTCGCATCACAGAATGTTGCGAAAGTGATGATGAAGGAAAATGAATTGCCGTATTCCATGGCTTCTTTCAAGGAGATTATGGCAAGCACATACATCGCTAAATTAATTTTCAACAAGTGTCGGAGAATACCGAACCGAAAGTTAATTAGTCATACTATCAAAGAACTCTTTGGCTGGCAACGTAAAGCTGCTTAGCCATTATCTCAAATTTTAACGAACTATTGCTATGAGTTGCGGGACAGAAAACTATGAGTAAGTTTTGTTAACGGGGGAAGGCGAGGCTTTCATAAAATGATGGTTTTGCACCCTCCATTAAGCGTTTTTACTCAACGTACTGAGTAATTTTACTCAATGCACTGAGTAAATTCAGCTCAACAACAAGATAAAAAAAAAGAAAAACAGATGATTTAAGATTATTAAAGCCTTAAAATCGCTATTTATACAGAATATTTCCTATCTTTGCAGCATCTTTCAGTACCGAAAGTAGAAATTACTCAATCGACTGAGTAAAATTACTCAATGCACTGAGTAAATTGATAACAAAAAAAAAGAAAAAATAAAGCAAAACAACAATTATAACATCAGAAAGGAGACCGGAATTATGTATAAAAGAAGCATTTACCACACGATTATCAAGCGACTGGAAGAGCACAGAATGTTCATCCAGGTAGTGATGGGACCCCGACAGATTGGCAAATCTACCGTCGTTAAGCAGGTGCTCGACGACCTCGGGAAGCCTTATCTCCTCTATTCTGCCGACACCATCCCCAACACATCACCAAAATGGATAAGTGAATGTTGGGCAAATGCCCGGTTGCAGATGCGCGCGCAGCAGCTGGAAGAAATGATTCTGGTGATTGATGAGGTGCAGAAACTGAAAAACTGGAGCGAATATGTAAAGAAAGAATGGGATGCAGACTCGCTCAATCATATCAACCTCAAGGTAGTACTGCTAGGTTCTTCAAGAGTTTTGCTGGAGAAAGGTCTGGCAGAATCGCTCATGGGAAGATACGAGGAAATCAGGATGAGCCACTGGAGCTATCCGGAAATGAGAGAAGCCTTCAACATGTCGCTAGAACAGTATATATATTATGGTGGCTATCCGGGTGCCGCACAGCTCATAGAAGACGAAGAAAGATGGGGAAACTACATGAACGGAGCCATCATCGATGCAACCATCAACAAAGACATCCTGATGGATTCGCCTATCAGCAAGCCTGCCCTGCTGCGCCAGACATTTGAGTTGAGCGTAGCTTATTCGGGCAAGATACTCTCGATCACCAAGATGCTGGGAGCCCTGCAAGATGCAGGCAACACGGTGACGTTGGCTGGATATCTGAACCTGCTAGGCGACAGCGGACTTGTAACAGGACTTCAGAAATTTTCTGTAGATATGGCCCGCAAGCGTGCCAGCATCCCGAAATATCAGGTTTACAACAATGCCCTGCTAAGCGTTCTGAGCGGATTGTCGTTTAAGGAAGCCGTAACTGACAGCAAGCGATGGGGACAGTTTTTCGAATCAGCCATAGGAGCTTATATCATCAGCGAAGCCTTCGTCCATCGTTTCGAGGTTTATTATTGGCGCGAAGGCAATGATGAGGTTGATTTCGTTCTCAAGAAGAACCAAAAGATTGTAGCCATAGAGGTGAAGAGCAATGGCGAAACCAAGACAACCGGCATGGAACGCTTCCACAAGCTCTTCAATCCGCTAGCCACCATAGTTGTGGGCGAGAATGGCATTCAGCCTGAGCTGTTCCTCAGCATGGATCTCAGAAAGCTTTTCGAATAAAGAAACTAAAAATGCCTGCTAGAGCAAATTTCTCTCTAGCAGGCATTATCATATCGGGCTTATTATTTTCTCACATACTTACGAACGGAACCATCGGATTTTTTCTCGATGACAATGCCGTTACTAGTAGCTATGCAGCCATTAATACCATATGTTAAAGATTTAGAATCCTTACTAGTCAAGACATTCTTGATACCAGAAACTTCACTTTCCTCTACATTGGTAAAATATTTCCAAATTGGAGCTGTCTTATACGCCTCCAAACTTTCCTTAGGAACAATCAGTTTACAATTGTCGTAGGTGTCTTCTGAGAAATAGTCATGACCTTCCCTGCCAACAACTGGTGGAATTGACGACAGGATGGTAAATTTCTCAATGTAATGACTACAAACAAAGTCGAGCGGAATCTCTTTCACGTATTTACCCAAAGTTACTTCCTTTAATCCGGAACCACTTAAGGCAAAGAAACCTGGACGACCTATATAAGCTATTTCCGCACTGCCAAACATACCCCAATTCATATCCAACTCGTTTTCTCCATCTTCAAGTATAACGCTCTTTATCGGAGTCTTGCTGAATGCACCATCGCCTTTGATTCGCATTACATTACTAGATATATTTATCTGCGTCAAACCAGTCTGGCTGAAAGCATAATCTCCAATGCTTTGAAGTTTTTCTGGAAATTCGACGGATGTTATTCCTATACAACCTTCAAATGCGCTATCTGAGATGTATTCTAAACTTTCAGGGAAAGTAACATCCGTCAGTTTGCTCTGTCCCTTAAAAGCCTCTGAACAAACACAAATTATGCCCTCTGGTATTGCGACAGAAGCAGGAACTTCTCCCTTGTATTCATAGAGACTCTTTCCGATAATAACCATGCCATCTGGTTGTTTATCCAACCATGCAGTTGAATAGAAGGCTCTATTTCCAATAGAGTCAACAACTTCTGCAAAACTTATATCCGTAAGTTTTTTATTCATTAAGAAAGCACAATCGCCGATAGTGATGAATTGGCGAGCATCTGTCTTTGACTGACATTTCTTAGCACTTGCAGGCGTTTTTACAGACGAGTATTGTACCCTTTCCAAGTCATGGCACCAAGCGAATGCATATTTACCAATTCGCTTTAAAGACTTGGGTACGTACACTGTAGAAAGAGCCATACCTGCAAACTGGTAGTCATGTATCTCTGTCATATCTTCCGGAATAATTATCTCATTCACTTGTTTTCCATTGATTCGCAAAATGCCCTGTCCGTCTATGGCAAACATTTCTTTCTTTAAATTGAACTTGATATTAAGCCACTCTTCTATTGTGCCATCATAATCAATCGCATTTGCCGTAGGAACATCACCCTCACCTGTAACCTGCTTTAAGTTCTTAGAGATTACAACATTATGAATTCCCTCCTCTTGGATCCAGCCGCTCACATAAAATCCATATTTGTCGATTTGCAGATTCTCTGCCTGTATCGTTACTTTATCAAGCAAACATCCAAGAAAAGCTCCTTCGCCAACACGTTTTACCCAAGAAGGAATCGTTACTGTTTTCAATCCTCTATACCCTGTAAAAGACCATGCGTTAACAGCATTTACATTAGCAGGTATCTCCAAGTCCGTAACAAGTCCTGCTCCTATATAGAATTTTTGAGCATGGGTAATCGGATTCGTATCAGTAGGATAACCAGTTCCCGCATCTTCAGGGCTATCATGGTCTATTATCAGATAGTCAAAATTAATGCCCAACCATTCCTTAAGGCTACCAGAAAAAGTCAATTTTGTAAGATTAACCCCGCAAAAGGCTCCACCTCCCACATATTCCAAAGAGTTAGGGAGTACCAATTCTGCCATGCTTTCACAATCATCAAAAGCATGTATTCCAATACTTTTCAAAGGAGTTGGCAGCGTCAAACTTTGTAAATTCGAGCAACCCTCAAAAGCATGATCTTCAATCGCCTCTACATTTCCGTTAAAATAAGCCCTTTGCAATGCCTTGCAGTTTCGAAAAGCCGACTTAGGTATTACCTTCAGGTCGTGAGGAAGACTAATCTCCACAAGACTGGAACAACCGCAAAACAGTTCCTCACCCAAAGATTCTAAATCATTGGGGAGGGACACCGATGAAAGAGAGGAACAATTTTCAAAAACATTTCTTTCAAACGAGGTATTCCCTTTTATGGTCAAAGAAGTCAAATCTTCACAATTCTCAAAAGCATTTTCCCCAACATTTTTCAATGAACTAGGCAAAACAATATTTGTCAATTTCGCACCACAAAATGCACTACTACCTATACTATCAAGAGTATTAGGAAGCTCTATGCTTTTAATACCAGAATCCTTAAACGCCCAATCTCGTATAGTCTTCAAATTTGGAAAAGACACTGTTTTTAGCGATGTAGTTCCATAAAAAGTTTCTCTTTCAATAATTGTTATACCATTGCCTTCTACTGTTTTCAACTTAGTTTTACCATCCAAAGATGGTAAATGTGTTAGATTGTCACCAAGGTGCAAATTTACAAGATTTTGTAAGGAACTTAAGTAATCATTATTATCGTTAACAACACGACTTATTGTTAAATCGGTTACCGGCGTATCATCACTAATACCTAAGTATAACTTCTCCTTGCTTTCCTGTATTACTAGGTCTCCCAATACGCTACAATTTGATAATCCTAAATGTGAAACGGTACCTGGGACTACCAGTGTATACAATGAAGGACATCCATAAAGCTTGACATCATCAGCAGTACTTGGAATATCCAAAGTCGAGATATAAGCATTTTCCAACTCAATGGACTTCAGTTGTGGAAGAACTATTTCTTGCGCATAGCATTTATTTATTTTCAAATCTTTGATAGGCGCATTTATCGTTATTTTTGTAAGTCCATAACTTTCTTCAAATGCATTCTCGTCAATCCCCACAACGTGATAGGTTACACTTGGTTCATAAGCATATTCTTTACACACTACCTCTTCAGGAATAACGATTTCACCAGAATAAGTTCCACCAGTTTCCGGTTTTGATACAATAGCGCCACCATCTGACTCCCGATAATACACGCCCTTATATTCAAAAGCGAATGAATTATAACATCCAAGCAGAAGCAACATTAGAATAAAAAAATGTTTCATAATTAGCTTTTTGAATTACCTAGCAACGTCCCCTTCACTAGAAATTAAATGATTATCCTTGCTCCGCCAAAACAAAAAAGCGTGGGAACCTTACCAGTTGTCCGTCCCACTCTTAGAGGCCTTCGCATTGCCCATCTTGTCGAAACGAACAACGTCGAAGCCCACGCCGATATGAATATACTATCCCCTATACAGATATTTGACATCTCGCTATACGCAATATGCCATACCCATAGTAAGGAATGTGGATAAACACATCCCGAGAGCATCTACCGTTGCACTGTCTTTGACAAGATTTGGAGTTTGCGAAGTTCCTAAGAGTCAAGTTCAGAGCGTCTAGTAAACGCTTTTCCATTATGTCGCAAACACATACTGCCCCCACTAGTTGGACAGAAATACTTTCTGATAAGTAAAAACTGCCCTCTTATCGGTGCAAGCTTAATGTGCTCAATGCAAAGATACACAAAATCCGAAATTTTACGCTTAAAATATGAATAATTTTTCCTTTTCTACCTCATTTTTTATTTTATCTGCATCATTTAAGCGTAAAATGATGCAGATAATTTTGTTTTAGGGCAGATAATTGGAATATTCTTTGTAAATTTGCAGCAGAACAAATAAACAAAAGACTATGCATCAATTCGACTACAAAAATACACCCGAGCAACTGCTCACGCCATCCATCGTGAGACAGCTCGCTATCTTGCACGAATACAAGGGCAAGCAAGACCTTTACGTATCGGCAAAAGCCGACACCCTCTCTGCCTTGCTCAATATCGCCAAGATACAGAGTACCCGCTCTTCCAACCGCATTGAGGGAATCTACACCTCAGATGAGCGCATCCATGCACTCGTCATGGAGAAAGCCGAGCCTCAAAGCCGCTCAGAAGAGGAGATTGCAGGTTATCGGGAGGTACTGACCACCATACACGAGAACTATGAGTACATTCCTATTCGCCCCAACAACATTCTCCAACTGCACCGAGACCTCTATTCTTACGGCGGGAAGGAGATTGGAGGACGATTCAAAAACACCGACAACATCATCGCTGAGACCGACAGCGAAGGGAAGGAGCACATCAGGTTCACGCCGATGCCAGCCTTCCAAACTCCCGAAGCAATGGAAGACCTCTGCTGTGCATTCGACGAGGCAATAGATGAAGGCAAACATGATGCACTCTTGCTTATTCCGATGTTCGTGCTCGACTTCCTCTCAATCCATCCTTTCAACGATGGCAATGGCAGGATGAGCCGTCTTCTTACCCTTCTTCTGCTTTATCGCAGCGGGTACATTGTGGGCAAATATATCAGCATCGAGATGCTCATAGAGAAATCGAAGGAGACCTACTACGATGCCCTGAAATCAAGTTCCATCGATTGGCACGACAGCCAGAACTCTTATCTTCCATTCGTAAGCTACTATCTGGGGATATTCATCAAGGCTTACCAGGAATTCCAGGACAGGGTGGAACATCTGCACGGCAAAACGCTTTCGAAAGCTGAGCGCATCAAGACCGTCTTCCACAAGAAGTTGGGAAAAATCACCAAGGCAGACATCGCCAACCTCTGCCCTGACATCAGCATCAGCACCATTGAGCGCACGCTCAAGGAAATGCTCGTTGCGGAGGAAATTGAGAAAGTGGGAAGCGGAAGAGGAACGGGATACGTTTTAAAATAAAAACATGAGCCACTGAGGATTTTTTTTGCATTGGGGTTAACAGGTTAACAGTTAACAGCCCATTTTTGCATACTTCATCAGATAAGAATAAAGAAATGAGGCGATACTCTACCTTATTATTTATAGGTAGAATATCGCCTCGTTGCCTTCATTGAAAAGGAGGTCAAGGATGCTCATATTGGGCTGAAAACCGTACTTCTGCCCGTAAACCTGGTAATAGCGCTTCGACTCGAATTCGGGGTCAGGAAGCGGTTTCTTGGGGCGAATCGCATCGCGGAAATCCTTGATTTCATTCTTTTCTTTCAGTTCTTTACTCTGAATATAGGCTTCGGTGATAGAAATCTTCGGACGGATGTCGAGGAGTTCTATCATCTTCGCGGTTGTCTCCATGTTGAAATCGAAGAGGAACTCGTATTTCTTCTCGTAGAAGGGGCGGATGTCGTCCTGATAATACTCGAAGAAAGGGCTCTCGCCATAGGCGGAAAGGAGCGCATTCCAATGCACGTGGCGCCAGTTGGCGTGGTCGGAGATGCGGATGTCCTTCATCGACAGGGAGATGTCGTGATTGGTGGGGATGGTGAGCGAGAGGGGGCCGTTGGTGGTAGGGATGAGCATGCGGTTACGATAGGTTTGCTTGATAAAGCTCTCGTGGCGCTCTATCAGGCATTCATCGTAGCGGTTCAGCTTCTGGTACCACTGGATGGGGCCGAAATATGTGGAGGAAAGAAGGGCTTTCAATTTCTGCTTTGTTATGAAGGGTTAATGATGAAGAGGGGGACGAGCGATGGAATCGCTCGGAACGGGGGCAGCGGAGCGAGGGAAGCTAGAACAGCTTATGGGCTTTGCCTATCATCTGGTGCTTATGAACGAGCTGCTGGCCGGTTGGCGTCTTCAAGAGATAGAAGCGGCAATCCTTGCAGCCGCAGCGCTTGCAGCAGATGGTTGGGATGACGAACTGCACGGTGTCGATGCGCAGCGTATCGCCTGGAAGCTTCTCTATCCTGCCTATGAAATGAGACTCGAAGACGCGCTTGCGGCGCTGGTTCTTGGGCTGGTAAACCACCGTATCGGTGAAAACAACCACATCGCCACGCCCGAAATTTTCGCAGTCAATCCTGTTCACTATCACCCGGTTGCCTGCCTTCAGTTGGGGCGGAAGCCCGCCCTGAGGCACCGAGAAGATAGTGAAGACATAGGTGCGCACTGCCCAAGCCAGGAGCAGCGACAACACCAATGCTATTAGGAATTTGACGGCAGTCTTCAATTCTTATTTCTTTTTCTTTACTTAATATTGTCTACGAAAGTGAAGAGGCGGTTCCAACGGATGCCTGAGAAACCCGGATGATCAGGGCTGTGGCTCCACCAGATGAAGATAGGCTTGCCCACGATGTGGTCCTCAGGCACGAAACCCCAGTAGCGGCTGTCGGCTGAGTTGTGGCGGTTGTCGCCCATCATCCAGTAATAGTCGAGCTTGAAGGTGTAGCTCTTCGCCAGCTTGCCGTTGATGAAGATGCGGCCAGCGTTGTCTACCTTCAGGTCGTTGCCCTCGTAAACCTTGATGCAGCGCTCGTATACAGGCAGATTCTTCAGCGTAAGAGCGATGCTCTCGCCCTTCTTCGGAATCCATACCGGACCGTAATTGTCTCTTGTCCAGCCGGTATAAGCGTTGAGCGGATAGAGGTCGCCATAGGTTGCATCCGTATTGATAGAGATGCTCTCTACGAGGTTTCTGTTCGCCTTCAGCGCCAGATAAGCCTTCTTGGTGAGTGGAATCACGCCGCTCTGATTATACATCAGCAGGTCTTCGTTGGTGATTCCCAGCTCATCGGCAAGGTCGATAGGGAACTCGCCCTTGAGCTTCATCTTATAAGTATACTGCACGTTATCAGGCTCCTTATTCGCCTTTCCGTTCAGATAAACGATGCGGTTCTTGATCTGCAGGGTCTGACCAGGCAAGCCCACGCAGCGCTTCACGTAGTTCTCGCGGCGGTCGGTAGGACGGCTGATGATGTCGCCATATTCGCCCGGCATACTGCTGATGTAGTTGCGGCCTGTAGCATAAACCTGCTCAAAATAATGGCGCTGCTGCAATGGGTTCATCGCGCGCACATCCTTTTCCTGTCCGTTCTGCTGCATCAGCTGGTCGCCGATGCTGTAAACCATCTGATAGTAATCATTCGCCTGATAGCGCTCCTCATTGACGAGCGTATCGCCTGCAGGATAGTTGAACACAACGATGTCGTTGAGCTTCACGTTGCCCAAACCCTTTACGCGGCGGTAATCCCAGTGAGGCCACTCCACGTAGCTCTTCACGTTGACCAGCGGCATGGTGTGCTGGGTGAGCGGCATGGTGAGCGGAGTTTCAGGAATGCGAGGGCCGTAGCTTACCTTGCTCACAAAGAGATAATCGCCCGTGAGGAGACTCTTTTCGAGAGAGGAAGACGGAATGACGTAGTTCTGGAAGAAGAAGAGGTTGATGAAATAAACCGCTACGAGAGCGAACACCAGCGCATCTACCCAGCTCATGATGAAACGGATAGGACCTTCCTCATCCTTCCACCACTGCCAGTGAATCTTCTTGGTGATGTAAACGTCGAAGATGAACGGAACCACAATGAGTCCCAGCCAGCTTTCTACCCAAACCAGAAAGAGAAGATAGAGGGCGAGAACCACTGCGAACTTCGCCCACTGTACCTTCATATTGAGTTTTTGTTTCTCTTTATCTATCATAACTTCTGCTTAGAACTTAAATAAATCTGATGTGGTGAGCAAGCCGGAATGGTTGGCTGTGAACTCAGCTGCGAGAACGGCTCCCAGGGCGAAACCCTTGCGTGAGTGGGCGCTGTGCTCGATGGTAATCATATCAGCATCGCTGTCGTACATCACGGCATGGATTCCCGGAACCTCACCATCGCGTACGCAGTTGATGACCAAATCCTCATCGGTGATGTTTGCATCGCCCTCATCGTGATGACCATCCTCAGTCCAGTAAGTAACGCCACGCTTCCAGTCCTTCTTTCTGTCGATATTGTCGATGATTTCCTCGGCAAGCGTGATGGCTGTACCTGATGGCGCATCGAGCTTATGAACGTGGTGGGTTTCCTGCATGCATACAGAGTACTGTGGGAAACCATTCATGATTTTAGCCAGATAGCGGTTTACGGCAGAGAAGATAGCCACACCGATGCTGAAGTTAGAGGCCCAGAAGAGGGTCTGCTTACCGTCAGCGCAGAGCTTCTCCACGTCTTCCTTATGGTCTTTCATCCAACCTGTAGAACCTGAAACCACCTTCACGTTGTGAGAGAAAGCCTTCAGATAGTTGCCGTAGGCGGCAGTAGGGTTGGTAAACTCGATGGCAACATCGGCAGAGCAGAACTCCGGGCTGTCGATGTCTTGAGGGTTATTCACGTCAATCTTACAAACGATTTCGTGGCCACGCTGCAGGGCGATCTCCTCGATCATGTGTCCCATCTTTCCGTAGCCGATCAAAGCAATTTTCATCTTTATCTATTTTTTATTTGTTCTTACTTTTTGTTCTATTCGGCAAAAAAAATGCAAATGAGCGCAATGAAAGCTTGCTTTCAAATTGCCGAGTGCAGCTTTTTTTATGCAAAAATACACATTTTTCTTCGAAAAACCTTGAAAAATCCTTGTTATTATAATAATAAATAGAAAATTTTGGTTATTTTTGCAGTGATTTAAGGCTTTTAGCCTCATTTAGTAACTAAAAAAGAGAAAATTATGAGCAGATATATTTTTGAGACGAAGATGGAAGTAAGAGATTATGAGTGCGATATTGAGGGCATCGTGAACAATGCCAACTATCTGCACTACATGGAACATACCCGCCATCTCTTTCTGAAGGAATGCGGCCTCAGCTTTGCCGAAATGCACAACAAAGGCGTGGATGCTGTGGTGGCGAGAATGAACCTGCAGTATAAGGTTCCGCTGCAATGCGATGATGAATTCTTCTCGCGTCTGTGGCTGGAGAAGCAGGGTGTGAGATATGTCTTCCATCAGGACATCTTCCGTGCCAAGGACGAGAAACTCTGCCTCAAGGCAACCGTAGAGCTCGTTTGCCTCATCAACGGAAAGCTGGGCAACAGCGAGGACTACGATAAGGCATTCGAGAAATATTATAGTTAAGTTAACAGTTGATAGTTTATAGTTAATAGGGGCATCCTTGCTGACAGGAAGATGATGCACCCCCAACTAAAAGGTTAACAGGTTAACAGTTAACAGCTGTTTTTTGCACCATTCCCCCAATAAACTATTATCTATAAGCTATCAGCTATCCCGGGACTTCCACCCCCATGCGTCAAGGATTCCCTCCACACATCAAGAGGTCAAGCCCTATAAACTATTAACTATAAACTATAAACTAAACATAAGATTATGGAGCAACTCCTTCACTACGTGTGGAAGCACAAGCTCTTCCCACTCTCTCCACTCACCACCACCTGGCACCAGGCTGTGGAAGTAATCGACCCCGGACTGCACAACCGCAATGCAGGGCCCGATTTCTTCAATGCCAAAATCAAACTCAACGGAACCCTATGGGTGGGAAACGTGGAGATTCATGACAAGGCAAGCGACTGGTATGTGCACGGACATGATAAGGATGAACGCTACGACAACGTTATCCTGCACGTTTGCGGAACCATCGATGTAGAGGCAAAGAACTCGAAAGGCGAGCCCCTCGTGCAGTTGCAGCTCGACATCCCCGAAAACGTATCGAAGCATTATCAGGAACTGCTGAGCATCGACCAGTATCCTCCCTGCTACCAGATCATCCCATCGCTCACCCGCCTCACCGTGCACAGTTGGATGAGCGCCCTGCAAACCGAGCGCTTATCGCAGAAAACCGATGCAATAGAGGCGCGCGTAAAGCAATGTAACGGCGATTGGGAGAACGCCTACTTCGTGACCCTGGCGCGCAACTACGGGTTCGGAATCAACGGCGACGCCTTCGAGCAGTGGGCTTACCAGCTGCCGCTGAGGGCCGTAGACCATCATCGCGACGACCTCTTCCAGATAGAAGCCATCTTCCTGGGGCAAGCCGGACTGCTGGAGCTGAACACCATTCCCGAAAGATATCAGAAAGACGCGCTGAACGACGGCTATTTCTCCCGATTGAGGAACGAATATCTCTATCTCTCGCATAAATTCTCACTGCAGCCGATGGATTACAAGCAGTGGCGCTTCCTGCGCCTGCGCCCGCAGAACTTCCCTCACATCCGCATCTCGCAGCTCGCCAATCTCTATTATAACCGCCGTGCCAGCCTCAGCCAGCTGCTCGAGGCAAGCACGGTGAAGGAGGCGAAGCAGGTGCTCTCAACCAGCGTTACGGAGTATTGGGAAACCCATTATACCTTCGGCAGCACGAGCATCCGTAACGAGAAGCATCTCTCCCCTTTCTCGCTCAATCTGCTCATCATCAACACCGTGGTTCCCATTCTCTTTGCCTACGGCAGGCACCGGGGCGAGGAGAAATACTGCGACCGCGCCTTCGATTTTCTGGAGGAACTGAAGGCTGAGAATAACCACATAGTAAGGATGTGGAAGGAATGCGGACTGCCGGTGGAGAACGCCGGGGATAGCCAGGCGCTCATACAGCTGAAGAAGGAATACTGCGACAGGAAGGAATGCCTTCGCTGTCGCATCGGTTACGAATACCTCAAGAGATAAAAGGGCCGCCCCTCATCGCCCGCTCTTCCCCTCCCATTAACAAATAACAAAGAAAGATTATGGCTGACCAACAGGAAATACTGAACACCATCCTCCTGACAAGGCTCAATTACTTCAGCCTGGCAGGAATGCTGGAGCTATACAGAAAGGTAGGCTCCGCCACGCTCATCCTGGAGCATAAGAATAACCTCAGAGACATCCTCCCCGATGCCTCGGATAAACTCGTGAGCGCTATCCAGAACTGCGAAGAAGCCCGAAAACGCGCTGAGGAAGAACTGGAGTACGACATACGCTACGGAATAGAACCCATTCCGATGAACGACGACCGCTATCCGCAACGCCTCAAAGACTGCGATGACGCACCCCTCATCCTCTTCTATAAAGGCAACGCCAACCTAAACCAGCAGCGCGTCATCAACATCGTAGGAACCCGCCACTGCACGCCTTACGGCGAAGACCTCATCCGCCGCTTCATCACCGACCTGAAGCAGCTCTCGCCCAACGTGCTCATCATGAGCGGACTTGCCTACGGAGTGGACATCGTGGCGCACCGCCAGGCACTCGCCAGCGGCTACGAAACCATAGGCGTGCTGGCTCACGGTCTCGATGACCTCTACCCCCGTCAGCACCGGGAAACGGCGGCAAGAATGATAGAACAGGGCGGACTGCTCACCGAATTCCTTACCCGTACAAACGCTGATAAGATAAACTTCGTGCGCCGCAACCGCATCGTAGCGGGAATGTCGGATGCCTGCATTCTGATAGAGAGCGCAGCTCACGGCGGCGGTCTCATCACCTGCGATATTTCGCAATCCTACGGTAGGGATGTCTTTGCCTTCCCGGGCAGAATAGGTGATTACTACAGCGAGGGCTGCAACAACCTGATACGCAACAACGGCGCCACGCTCATCACCAGTGCCGAGGATTTCGTGAAGGATATGGGCTGGCAGGATGATACAACCCTGATGCGAGCCAAGCAGCAGGGCATCGAGCGCAGCCTCTTCCCGGAATTATCTCCAGAGGAGCAACTCATCGTAGATGTCCTCTCCAAGACCAACGACCTGCAAGTGAATCTTATCTCCGTAAAGACGAATATCGACATTTCTCGCCTCACTTCCCTCCTCTTCACATTGGAGATGAAGGGAGTCATCAAGACCTTTGCAGGGGGAATGTATCATCTTTTGAAGTGAAGAGTGAAGAGTGAAAAGTGAAGAATTCAAGTGTGAAATTGCGCTTATTCCACTCTTTCTTCTTTTATTTCAAAAAATTGATGTAATTTTGCAGCCGCAAAAATGATAACAATAAAGAACACAGAGTACAATATATCCACAAAGCTATTGGATTCTTCACTCTTCGTTCTTCACTCTTCACTTAACTCATGACTCATGAAAATAGGTAATATAGAATTTGGGCCTCAGCCCCTCTTCCTCGCTCCGATGGAAGACGTAACGGATATTGGCTTTCGCATGCTCTGCAAGCGATTCGGAGCTGCCATGGTTTATACAGAGTTCGTATCGGCGGAAGCCTTGGTGAGAAGCATCAAGAGTACTGTCAGCAAGCTTACGATAAGCGATGAGGAGCGCCCTGTGGGCATTCAGATTTATGGTCGCACCACCGAGGATATGGTGGAAGCTGCAAAAATCGTAGAACAGGCGAAGCCGGATGTGATTGATATTAACTTCGGCTGTCCGGTGAAGAAGGTTGCAGGAAAGGGTGCAGGAGCCGGAATGCTCCGAAATATCCCACTGATGCTGGATATTACAAGAGAGGTGGTGAAGGCGGTAAACGTGCCCGTAACCGTGAAAACCCGACTGGGATGGGATTGCGAGAACCTCATCATCACCGACCTTGCCGAGCAGCTACAGGATTGCGGAATCCAGGCGCTCACCATCCACGGCAGAACCCGTAGCCAGATGTACACCGGAGAAGCCGACTGGAGCCTCATCGGAGAGGTGAAGAACAATCCCCGCATCCATATTCCGATTATTGGCAACGGCGATATTACGACCCCGGAAGAAGCCAAGCTTGCCTTCGAAAGATACGGCGTAGATGCGGTGATGATTGGTAGAGCCACCTTCGGCAGGCCATGGATTTTCAAGGAAATACGCGATTACTTAGACAATACGGGTGCAGCCCCACTCACCGTAGATGAAAAAATCGACCTCCTGGAGGAGCAGCTCCGCATCAACGTGGAGCGCATCGATGAGTACAGAGGCATTCTCCACACCCGTCGCCACCTAGCCGCCTCCCCTATCTTCAAGGGCATTCCCGATTTTCGCCAGACGAGAATCGCCATGCTGAGAGCCACGACCGTGGAGGAACTAACTGGAATTCTGAAAGAATGTAGGAAGAGAATCAAGGCAATAGAATAAAGCAAAACGCCCTGTAGGAGCAAAAGCCTCGTATATGAAAGCTTTTGCCCTTACTATTATATTTGCACTTGGAAAAATAAAGAGGTAAAAATCTTTATATCTGCAAACTTTTGTTAACTTTGCAGAAAATTAGATAAGTACAATAAAAAAAGAAGAATACTCCATATCCAGCGTTAACCCTGTGCCCTTTCTAGCATAGTAAAGGCTTAGCCCTGTTTGGGGAACTGGATATTTTCTGAGCAGAAGCTTGAGAGTAAATTAGCCTGCTTGTGTAGAACAAGACAGGACTCGTAGTATAGTTGTAGCCGCTCAGAACGGAGCACCCTTCTTATTAAAAACTTTATTCAATATGCAAATATACGGAATAGATTTGGCAAAAGAGAAATTTGACGTAAGTTTTTTCGACTTGACATCAAAAAAAGTATCAAACCACCCTTCACATAAGGTTGTAAAGAACAATTTTAAGAGTATCGGAAGGTTTTTAGAAACCCTTCCAAGCGATGCTGTATTGGTTGCTGAGCATACCGGAGTTTATGGTGATACTCTCTTGAAGTGCTGCATGGATAGCAATGTGAAGATTGCCTTTGTGGGTGGATATGTCATCCATAGATACAGAGCTACCCCTGACCGTGCCAAGACGGATGTCCTGGATTGTGCACTGCTCAGAGATTTTGGAGAGAGATATCCTGATAAGCTGAAATACAAGACGTTTCCAGAAGAGGCTCTATATGAGCTTCGTCAATTGGCACGCCACCGGGAAATGCTTGTAGAACAGCGTAAGCAGCTAATAACAGCCGACAAGAGCGAGGATTGTCGTCCTATCAGAAGTCTTACCGTCAAGCGAAGCATGGACCGCATCAAAGAGATGTTGGACACGGAAATTGCAGAGACGGAAAAAGAAATGTTGAAAGTCATAAATGGACATGAGAGCATTCGCCACAACTATGAGCTTGTTAAAAGTGTCGATGGAGTTGGGCTGATTACCGCAGTAGAACTATTGGTAAAAACAGAGAATTTCACAAAAATAACTACAGCGCGCCAATATGCTGCTTATGCAGGAACTGCGCCATACGAAAAATCATCGGGGAAAATGGACAAGGGAGCACATATATCCAAGATTGGTAATAGACGGTCAAAGACCTTGTTGTACATCTGCGCAGAAAGCGCCAGATTGCACAACAAGGAGATTAAACTGTATTACGAGAGACGTACTTTAATAGATAAAAAGCCGCGTCATTATGTACTAAATGCCATAGCAAACAAGTTGCTAAGGATCATATTCACCCTCGTGGAAAAAGGTGAATACTATGACGCAAACTTCATTAGGCAAGACCCAAGGGTCGTTAAATATAATTAACGTTAAAAAATACGCTCAAAGCTTGCTCAATTAGAGTAAAACAGGGCGAATCCTTTATATCTTCCTTATACCCAGGGTGTTGCCCTGGGCTAAGAGCTTGCTGGGCTTTCAGCCCGCTTCATGAACCACATTCAAGAATTAACTGTTCATCTTAACTGCCAAGAGTTAACAGGTTAACAGTTAACAGCTGTTTTTCTATACTTCTACCGGGAAATCGAAGAAACCTAGCTTCCTCAAATTATAGAGAAGGGCTTTACTTCTTCAATATCGAAGCACCTTCGAGTAGGGCTAATGCCTTATTCTCGTTCTCCTCCATGATTTCTCGCTCTCCCGGACCCTTGTCGTTGATTCCGCAGAGGTGCAGGATGCCATGGATGATGACGCGGTGAAGCTCATCATCGTAGGTCTTGCCAAACTGCTCGGCATTGGTGCGGACCGTATCGAGCGAAATCACGATGTCGCCGTTAATCACATCATCCTCATCGTAATCGAAGGTGATGACATCGGTATAGTAATCATGACCCAGATACTCGTTGTTCACTTCGAGAATCTTCTCGTCATCTACAAACATATAGCCAATCTCACCCACCTTGCGGCCATGAGAGGCAGCGACCTTGCGAATCCAAGCACTCGTATCACGCTTCTTAATCTTTGGCATTTTCACGCCGTCTACATTGTATGTTATCATACGCTTCTTCCTCCTATTTTATTTTATTTTTGGTAAAAATTCATCTACTTCTCTTCCGAAGAACCTCAGCTCCCTGACCAGCGTTGAGCTGATGCTGCTGTATCTTGGGTCAGAAAACAGCAGGATGGTTTCTACGCCGCCCAACTGCTTATTGATGTCAGCCTGCTCTCGCTCGTACTCGAAATCCTTGGCAGAACGGACGCCACGAACCAGAAACCTGGCTCCCATGCGATGCGCCAAATCGATGGTGAGATCATCGTAAGAAACCACCTCCAGACGGTAGCCCTTGGAAGCATCGGCCTCATCTACCAGCTCTGCACATTCCTTCGGGAAAACCTTTCTGATATCCTCCACACGCTTCGAGATTTCCTCGCTGGCGTGCTTCAGCTTGCTCACCGCCACTGCAATCACGAGCTTGTCAAACATGGGCAAGGCACGCTCGGCAATGTTCTGATGTCCTATCGTAAATGGGTCGAATGTACCCGTAAATATTCCTATCTTCATGTTTTTTCTTCACTCTTCGTTCTTCACTCAAACAGGTCGCCCTGCATAATATTGCTTGTATACGGATTTCTGCCGAGATGCTCGTAGGCAAGCGGCGTTGCCATTCTTCCTCGCGGCGTGCGCTTGATGAAACCCTCCATGATGAGGAACGGCTCGTAAACCTCCTCTACGGTGCCGCCATCCTCGCCTATTGCCGTGGCAATGGTGCTTACGCCTACCGGGCCACCACGGAACTTGTCGATGATGGTGGTGAGAATCTTATTATCAATTTCATCCAAGCCATACTGGTCGATGTTGAGCGCCTTGAGCGCCATCTGGGCAATATCGTAAGTGATGGTTCCGTTGCCCTTTACCTGGGCGAAATCACGCACTCTTCTGAGCAGAGAGTTGGCGATACGAGGGGTTCCGCGCGAACGACGGGAGATTTCCACTGCCGCCTCATCCTCTATCGGCACCTTCAGGAGCATCGCACTTCGCTTGATAATCTTCTGAAGCGTAGCCGGGTCGTAATATTCGAGATGCAGATTGATTCCGAAACGGGCGCGCAGAGGAGCTGTAAGCAGACCGCTTCTCGTTGTCGCTCCCACGAGGGTAAACGGATTCAAGTCTATCTGGATGCTTCGAGCCGAAGGACCCTTGTCTATCATGATGTCGATGCGGTAATCCTCCATCGCCGAATAGAGATACTCCTCTACCACAGGCGAAAGACGGTGGATTTCATCGATGAAGAGCACATCGTTGGGTTCCAGCGAGGTAAGGATTCCCGCCAGATCACCCGGCTTATCAAGCACAGGACCCGATGTAATCTTGAATCCTACGCCCAGTTCGTTGGCGATGATGTTGCTCAGCGTGGTCTTACCCAATCCCGGCGGACCGTGGAGGAGCGTATGGTCGAGCGGTTCGCCTCGATATTTGGCAGCCTCAACAAAGACCTCGAGATTTTCTACCACGCCATTCTGTCCGCTGAAATCAGAAAACTTCAGCGGGCGCAGCGCCTTCTCGAATTCCTTTTCGGCAGGCGAAACCATTTCTTGTCTTATATCAAAATCTTCGTTCATTCTATGACTATTATCGATAATATGGGTGCAAAGTTACACATTTGTTGCGGAATTAAAGAAGAAAAGCCGAATTATTTTGCCCATGATTTTGCACAATCCCAAAAGATTCGTGCAGATTTGCAAGCGCTACCCTATAAAAATGTTATAATTTATCATTTTCTTGTAGAATAATTTGCTTATCCGAAAGAAAAGACGTACTTTTGCACTCGATATTGAAAGCGAGGAAAGAAATAAATAAGAGAGAAATATCAGGATTTTAAAAGAAATAGAATTATGCTTAAGTTATTTCAAGGGCTCAGCAAGCTGCTGGCCAATTACACATCTATCTTCGTGATAGGTGTTGCAGTGTTCACATTCTTCTTCCCACATACCTTCGACTGGGTGCGCGGAACTACTCAAACCGTCATTCTCGGCATCATCATGCTCACCATGGGTCTGACCTTGACCACCAACGACTTCAAGATTCTGGCCCAACGCCCGCTGGATGTCTTCATCGGAGCCTGTGCCCAGTTCATCATCATGCCTGGCGTGGCTTATACCCTGGTTCATGTGTGGCATCTTGACCCAGCCCTGGCACTCGGAATCCTGCTGGTAGGTTGCTGTCCTGGCGGCGTTTCGAGCAACATCATGAGTTATCTGTGTCATGGCGATGTAGCTTTCTCCGTAGGAATGACCTGCGCCTCTACCATTCTTGCACCGGTGATGACTCCGCTGCTGATGAAGATTACAGCAGGCGAGATTATCCATGTAGATGCTGTGGGAATGTTCATCAACATCCTCATCGTAACGATTATTCCTGTAGCCATCGGCTGCGCCCTCAACTATATTTACGGCAAGAAAGACTGCTTCCCTACCATCCAGAGTCTGATGCCGGGCATCAGCGTTACGTGTCTGGCAATCATCGTAGGCGGCGTGATTTCTACGGTTCACGATGACCTCGTTGCTCGCTGCTTATCGCTCTTCCTCTGGACTTTCGCCGTGGTTTTCTGCCACAACACGCTGGGTTATCTTCTGGGTTGGCTTGCCGGAAAATGTGCCGGATTCAATACAGCCAAGAAGCGTACCATCAGTATTGAGGTAGGAATGCAGAACGCCGGTCTTGCCACGGTACTTGCTGGCAACTTCTTCGCAGCCCAGCCTCTCGCCGTATTACCTTGCGCCATCAGTTGCGCCTGGCACAGCATTTCCGGCACCATCCTTGCAGGAATCTATCTGAAATGGGATCGCATGCACAATGCCAGATAATTACTATCCAAAAGAAGCTACAACTAGAGAAAAGAGAACTCCCTAAATTCTCATTTCTCTAGTTTACAAGTTCCCGTAGGATAACGTAATGTTGCTATTCCCTTGACATACAGATGGGTGTTTTGTGTGAAATTCCGGACAACGACTTCGGTATTTATCTTCTCTTCGATATATCCAACATAGATGGACACATTATCCGAGATTGCGTCTCCAGAGGAAGAAATCTCAAATGAACAACTTTTCCAAAACTCTTCTGTTATTGGAATTCTAACAGACGAACCAAATATTTTTTTTTCATCCTTAAATCCATTTATCATCGGGACATTGATTTTTGAATTCACTCCCAAAGGCAATAGTTTCTCAATCTCATGTGCTTTATCGAAAGCTAACAGAGCATAAGCATCAGACAAAGGATACACTGTTACTTGGCTCTTGTCTTCTTCAGAATGCATCTTAATATCTTGCTTTTCAAAACAAGGACTTGCACTAAGTTTTTCCATGTATTTCACAGTATCAATCACACAGGAATCAGCCTTATCCAAAGTTATATCAAGTTTGTTCTCTTCATCGAAATCTCTATAAGAAACTATAAAATGTTGCTCTTGCAGCTCACGATTTTTACCAATCTCTACAAATAAACGTTGTCTACTAATATAGGCTTTTAAGTAATTATAACCTACGGTTTCAAGCGAAACAGAATCATTATTTTCACATTCCTTATAAACAAGAGTTTTCTTATCTTGTATATAAGAGATATGAGCATCACTTGACACTGGAAAAGACCGTTTTCCTCCATCAGAAGACATAACAAGCATCGTAGTATCCAGATTGCCCTCTGTCCCATTATCCTTACAAGAAATCAAACATGCTTGCAAAGAAAACATTGCAAGCATGCTCATTATACAACAATTATATCTATTTTTCATATTTCTAGTCAAATGTTACTCTAGTAGATGGTATTCCTTCAAATTTCTTTGATTTTAACACATTGCCAGACAAATCTTCCTCTTGCACGTCTACCAGTATATTTGTACATGATACGTTATTCCAGATACCTTGCTCAGTTAAAGTCACTCCCGTATTTTTCCCTTTAAGTACAGCAGTATATTTCAACTCACATGTTTTTTGCCCTACAGAAATAGTTACACGGATTCTTGTTTTAGGTGCAACTTTTATAGGGAAATTATAATTCCTACTATCTTCTATACTCTCGCTTTCTCCATAATTCCATGTACTATTCTTTCCAATCTCCACATGAGCAGAACCACTAACTATTCCGACACCAACCTTGACATCATGAGAGACTTTGGTATTTACACTTGTACTTCTTGAAAAATTGGAAATATTAGTCGCTTTCTTACTAACATTAGTTGTGAGTTCTTGCGCCAAACTAGAATTATTTGTATAAATTTCTTCTATTACAAAGTCTGGACTGTCTAGAAAACGACTAGCAGCATTATCAACCTTCAAACTCTTCACTTCAAATTCATCATTCGGAGTAATTATAAACTCTTGATTGCCTTTACTTGCATATTTCTGAAATTTTAATTGATTATCCTCCACAGCCAAGGCCAAACTATAGATATCGCTCCATCCTCCAGGACCTTGTTCTAGAACTTGTGTATTTTTTAAGACAAAAGAGTATTCTGTCTGCCCTTTAGAGATTTCCCAATAGCCCCCATTTGTCGGTTCTCCGCTTAAAGCATATAAAGACCAGACACTAGAACCTTTTTGAGATGCAGCACCTAGATAATATTTATTATCAGAAAGTTTATATGGAGTTATGTAGACCTCATCTGTAAGAGGGTCTTCGTGCAAAACAAATAGATTATCTTCCGTATTCGAAGAAAAGTTACTTAAAGTAATAGCTTTGTGCAATCCATTATATTGCAAAAACTTTTTATTATAGATATTCTGAACAACCTGAATATTTACAGGAAAGCCTAAAATATCTTTTATGCCAACTTCTCCTGTTGAAGAGTAAGATGAGCGAGTTTTCAAACTCTTCCTCATCTCGTTATAAAATGCAGAATAAGGAGATGATGCCACAACTAAAGAGTCCTCAAAATTTGAGAAAATTTCTTCATTAGACACACTTTCAGTCCCAAAATCAACATCTTGCTTGCAACCACAAAACAAAAGTAGCGTAAATGCTAATAGAAATACTATTTTTTTCATTTCATTCATAAAAAAATGCAATACTAATTTTTTACTTAAATACTATTTACGAATGGAATGATGCTATCACAAACGTACTGCTTTATCTGTAAATAAAACCATCCCAAATATTTTGCAAAAATAATAAAAAAAACACCACAAAGAAGCTTAACACCACAAATATAACTATATTTAACATACTTAACTATAACCTAGAGTTGCTAATAATTATCAAAAGGTCTACAAGAAATAAAAGAGGGTGCGTCATACTGTTTTTGACACCCTCTTTTATTTCTTGTTAACAGCGTCAACAGTTAACAGTTTATTTTCCCGTAATAAGCAACTCCAAGGCGCGCTGAACTATCTCGTTTGTCTCGTTCCATACCTGGAAGTATTGGCTCATATCCCAGATATCTCGTGCTACAAGGGCTTTCAGCTGCAGGGCGAGGTATTTCTTCGTCTGAGTTAATTCAGCCTCATCCTTCGGCTCTATCTTCTCCTTCTTGCCCTCGGCGATAATGCCTTCTATCAGCGAAGAAGGAACCTCGTAGGTGGCGAGGAACTTGTTAAAATCCTTATACTGGCTCTTGAGTTCCTTGCGGTGCGCATCGATGAACTTCAGACTCTGGTTGATGACGATGCTCTTGGCAGCCAGCTGGCGGTGCATCTTGGTGTACTTGGTTGTATCCAGCGGCACGAAATAATCTGGCATGATTCCACCACCACCATAAACTACACGATGCTTGCGCAAGGTGTAATACTTCAGACTGTCTGAAAGATGGATGCTGTCCTGATTGGTGAACTCGCCATGCTTGTAACGCTTGTCCAGATCCATCGCATAATCCAATCTGTCACCTTTCTTATATGGCTTCTGGATGCATCTGCCGCTAGGCGTATAGTAATGGGCGATAGTGAGACGAATCTCACTGCCATCATCGAAGGTCAGCGGACGCTGCACCAATCCCTTGCCGAAGGTTCTGCGACCAACCACTACACCACGGTCCTGATCCTGGATGGCTCCGGAAACAATCTCGGCGGCAGAAGCGGTAAACTCATTGGTGAGCACCACCACCTTGCCCTTGCGCCATCTGCCGTTAGCCTGCGCCTTATATTCCTGGCGAGGCGCTGCACGACCGCTGGTATAAACGATGAGATCGCCCTTCTGCAGGAACTCGTTGGCAATCTGAGCCGCAGCCTGAAGATAGCCTCCACCATTATCCTCAAGGTCGAAGATAAGGTCCTTCATTCCCTTCTTTTTCAGCGAATCCATCGCTATTGTTACCTCTTTATGACTGGTAAGACCGAAGCTTCCCAATCGGATGTATCCGATGCCCGGACGAATCATATAAGCCGCATCCATCGTAGTTACCGGAATTTTATCGCGCTTTACCTTGAAGATGAGCTTATCCTTGATGCCACGGCGCACAATGGTAAGATTCACCGTTGTTCCCTTAGGACCACGAAGGCGCTTCATGATTTCCTCCTTGCTCATCTTCACGCCCGAAATGGCAGTATCGTTTACAGCCACAATGCGGTCGCCGGCAATGATTCCCACCTTCTCAGAAGGTCCGTTCGTAACCGGCTGGATAACGAGCAACGTATCATCTACCATATTAAACTGCACGCCAATGCCATCAAAACTGCCATTAAGCGGCTCGTTCATCGCCTTGGTTTCCTTGGCTGTGGCGTAAGAAGAATGAGGGTCGAGCTTTTCGAGCATGCCTCGGATGGCGTCCTCTACGAGCTTATTCTCATCCACACTATCCACATAAAGGTTGGTAATGGCGATTTCAGCCCTTCCCAACTTCTCTATCGGGCTGTTCTTGCCCATCTTGATACGCAACTGGGCACTGGCAGAAGTTACTGCCAGGAATGCCATGAGCGCAATAAATAGATATTTCTTCATTTTTTTAAACTTCGTTCTTCACTCTTCACTTCATTTAATCCAACGGTGCTGAGTCTTCCTCCGGAATATCCTCTTCTATCACCAGATTTTCGATGATGAAATTCTGGCGCTCCATCGTGTTCTTACCCATATAATATTCCAGCAGCTTCTGCACCTGATCGGTTTTATGCAGCGTAACCTGCTCCAATCGCATGTCGGGACCGATGAAATGGGCGAATTCATCAGGCGAAATCTCTCCCAATCCTTTGAATCGGGTGATTTCAGGGTCAGGACCCAAATCGCGAATCGCCTGCTGGCGCTCCTCATCGCTGTAACAGTAATGCGTGATGAAATCGCTCTTTTTCTCCTTGCTTCCCAGTTTCGCATCCGCATCAGCCACCGCCTGCTTATTCTTGATCTTGGTTCGCTTGTTGCGCACTCGGAACAATGGGGTCTGAAGCACGTAGACATGGCCCTTCTTAATGAGATCTGGGAAGAACTGAAGGAAGAAGGTAATGATGAGCAGGCGGATGTGCATTCCGTCGACATCCGCATCGGTTGCCACAATCACCTTGTTGTAACGCAATGAATCCAAGCCGTCCTCTATATCGAGAGCCGCCTGAAGCAGATTGAACTCCTCGTTCTCATAAACCACCTTCTTGGTAAGACCGAAACTGTTGAGCGGTTTACCACGCAGAGAGAACACCGCCTGGGTATTCACATCGCGGCTCTTGGTGATGCTTCCGCTGGCAGAATCGCCCTCGGTGATGAAGATGGAACTCTCCTCCTTGCGCTCGTTCTTGGCGTCGCTGAAATGGATGCGGCAGTCGCGGAGCTTACGGTTGTGGAGATTCGCCTTCTTGGCACGCTCACGGGCTAGTTTGGTAACGCCCGCCATCGCCTTGCGCTCACGTTCGCTCTCCTTAATCTTATTCTCCAGAATCTCAGCTACATCCTTATGGATATGGAGATAGTTGTCTACTTCCTTCTTCAGGAAATCGCCCACATACTTATTGATGGTTTCGCCACCATTCGGCGTCATCGTAGTACTTCCGAGCTTAATCTTGGTCTGACTCTCGAAGACCGGTTCTTCTACGTTGATGGCAATGGCAGCCACCAGTCCGTTTCGGATGTCAGCATACTCATACTTGCCGTAGAACTCCTTGATAGTCTTGGCAATATGTTCCTTGAAGGCACTCTGATGCGTACCTCCCTGGGTGGTGTGCTGACCGTTGACGAAGGAATAATACTCCTCGCCATACTGGTTGGTATGGGTGAAGGCAATCTCGATGTCCTCGCCCTTCATGTGGACGATGTCGTAGAGACCTTCGTTGGTCATATTATCGCTCAGCAAATCCTGCAGACCATGGCGGCTCAAGATGCGGCGGCCATTGTGCATGATGGTGAGTCCGGTGTTCAGATAAGTATAGTTGCGGAGCATCGTTTCCACGAAATCATCGTGGAAGGAATAGTTCTTGAAGAGTGTATTATCCGGCTCGAAGAAGATAAAGGTACCGTTCTCGTCTTCAGTATCTTCCATCGTGTCGCTCTTCAGAATACCTTTCTCAAACTTCAGATGGCGCACCTTTCCGTCGCGGTACGACTTTACTTCGAAGTGGGAACTGAGGGCATTGACCGCCTTCACACCCACACCGTTCAGACCGACGCTCTTCTTGAACGCCTTGCTGTCGTACTTACCGCCGGTATTCAGCACACTTACAGCCTCAACGAGCTTACCCTGAGGAATACCACGGCCATAGTCGCGCACGCTGACACGCAGATTGTCCTCGATATCGATTTCCAGACGGGCACCTGCACCCATCTTGAATTCATCGATAGAGTTGTCTACCACCTCCTTCAAGAGCACATAAATACCATCTTCCGGCAGATTTCCATCTCCCAGACGGCCGATGTACATACCCGGACGGGTGCGTACATGCTCCATATCGCTCAAGTGGCGGATGTTATCGTCGGTATACTCTACCGGCTGCTGCTCCTGAGGGGCATTGGTAAGCTCATCAGCGGCATTCAATTCGCTGTTACCTAAGTTTTTATCTTCAGACATGATTTCCTCCTTAGTTATTCTTATTTATTTTCTTATAACATAGCAAATGATGTTGCAATATTCTGTTTATCAGATAATTGCCAACACAACAATTGCTATTTACCTGATACTCTTAATATAGCAGTTGCGGCGCTTGTGAAGGACTGGATCCAAGACGCCCCATTGTCCCTGCACGGCAGCATTATCTTCCATTTCCACCTGTGTTTCTCCCCACTCGATTCCATACTTCTGATAGATAGGAATCAGGTCGGCAAAGAGCAGCGCATTGGCACCCTTTGCACGGTATTCCGGCTGGATACCGATGAGCAGAAGGTCGACAATCTTGGTTTTATGGAACTTGATAGCGCGCAGCAGATGCCACCAGCCAAAAGGAAGCAGCCTGCCCCTATGACACTTCTGCAGAGCTCTGGAAAGGGAAGGCATCGTAATACCGATACCTATCATCTTATGATCCTCAGTAGTCCAGTCTTCTATGGCTGTCACAAAGTTCAGGTCGAGCAAAGACAGATACATCTTGATGTACTGGTCTATCTGCTTCTGTGAAAGTTCGGAATAACCATAGAGATGCTTGTATGTATCATTGATGAGGTCGAAAATCTTCTGTCCGTATCCGCCCTGATAAATATCCTTACGGGTAAGTTTGCGGACATGGAGATTGTATCTTTTCTCTATCATCGCCGCTATCTTGGAATATTTCTCCGGGATGGTATCTGGCACCATCAGTTTATACTCTACATACTTATTATCTACGGTAAAACCCTCCAGAGCCTCAATGTGCTCCGGATAATATGAATAATTATAAATGGTAGGCATGGTGCCTAGCTGGTCAAAGCCCCAGGTAAGCATGCCTTCTGGATCCATATCGGTAAAACCCAGCGGACCTACAATATCTTCCATTCCCTTCTCCTTACCGTATTTCTCTACAGCATCGAGAAGAGCCTTGGAAACCTCGCGGTCGTCAATGAAATCAATCCAGCCGAAACGGACCGACTTCCTGCCCCATTTATTGTTTGCCTTATGATTGATAATGGCAGCGACGCGACCTGCCAGCTTGCCGTCCTTATAGGCAAGAAAATACTCTGCCTCGCAGAACTCGAACGCAGCGTTCTTGTCCTTGCTCAGAGTATTCATGTCGTCGCTGAAAAGATTAGGCACATCATATTCGTTGCCTTCGTAGAGGTCGTAATGGAAGTCGATGAACGTCTTCAAGTCCTTCTTTGTTTTGACCTTTTTAATTTCTATTAATGACATGATTTTCAAACTAGTTTGCAATATTATAAATGCAAAAGTAGCAATATTTTGGCAAATTACCAAATATTGCTACTTTTTTTGCAGTTTTTTAGGGGTTAATTTTTAATTACAGCTCCCAAACTAGCCTATATCACCCATTTAGTGATGGTTTTGGCGGAATATCTTTACCGATAGTTTTAAGCACTGGCGGAAAACTAACATTCTCCAAGGAATCACAATAAGAAAAAGCTCGATCATCTATTCTCTCCAACACTGGCGAGAAGTGCGAAGTGTCGGATGAAGCGAGAGATGGTTCATCAAATGAGTAGTGAAATTCTGAGGATTGAGTCGATTACAGATGACAATGTGGAGTCAAATTGCTCCATGACCCGAAAATATTCCTCCAAAAGGAGTGAGTTTCTCAGATTTAATTTGTATCTTTGCCATGTCATATCAGAGTTTTTGCTTGTTTTCTTTTCGCAACACTAAGATAAGTGAAAATTCTGACATAGCAAAATCCGGAGTAACTTTCTACTGCTCAGGTTCTTAAAACGTTTAATTAATAATAGTGTTGCGGAATTAATAGAATAACCAGAAATGAAATTGAAAAGACATCTACTGACAGCCGCCCTGACACTCTTTTGCCTATCGGCAGCTAACGCCCAACTGCTAAGAACAACAGTGGAGCAAGGAGAAATTGAAGGTGTGGAACATGAAGGATTCGCCCTTTACAAGAGAATCCCATACGCAGAAGCACCAGTGGGTAACCTTAGATGGAAAGCCCCAGTGAGCAAGAAGCCTTGGAAGGGAGTATTCAAAGCAGATAAATGGGGAGACCGTCCACCACAGCCCATCGACCCTAACCAAAATGGTGGAGAGCTGGGCATGAGCGAGGACTGCCTATACCTCAGTGTGGAAACGCCAGCCAAGAGTAAGAATGACAAACTCCCTGTATTTGTGATGATTCATGGAGGAGCCTTCCTCACAGGCTCTTATAGTGGAACCCAGGAAAGCTTTGTCAAGGAAGGCATCATCTATTGTAGCATAGAATACCGCTTGGGAGCCTTGGGATTCATGGCACATCCAGAGCTGAGTAAGGAATCAGGCAAGAACATATCTGGTAACTATGGCATCCTTGACCAAGTGATGGCCTTAAAATGGATTCACGACAATATCGCTGCCTTCGGTGGAGACCCTGACAAGATTACCATTGCAGGAGAATCTGCCGGTGGTATCTCGGTAAGTATACTATGCGCCTCTCCCCTTGCCAAGGGACTATTCCGTGGTGCCATCAGCGAAAGTGGTAGCTCCTTCTGGCCTGTGGGTGAAGCAAGAAACGGCAACACCGCCATGCTCACAACTAAAGCAGCAGAGGCAAGCGGACTGGCACTTCAAAAGAAACTTAAAGTAAAGAACATTAAGCAACTCAGAAAAGTTCCTTTCATGGACATCGTGAAGAATACCGCCATGGAATCCTTCTGGCCTAATGTGGATGGCTACAGCATCACCGATGACCAGTATAAGCTCTATGAAAAGGGAAACTACAATGATGTAAATGTCATCATAGGAACCAACAGCGACGAAGGAAGTATGTTTAGCCGCCCTGTCAGTGTAAGTGACTATGAGAAAAGAATCCATGAGATATATGGAAGCTGGGCAGACCAGGTTCTCAGTCTCTATCCTGCCAAAACAGAGGAAGAAACCTACTTCGCCCAATCCGACATTTTCCGTGATGGCTCCTTTGCATGGGGAACGTATGCCTGGGCTAACCTGCAGAGCAAGACCGGCAAGGGCAAGGTGTATATGTATTACTTTGACCAAGACTCAGAGAACACCATCGTGAAAAGCCGCAAGGGAGGAGCCAGCCATGTGGCAGAGATGCCATTCATCTATGGCTATAAGTTTGGCTCTGGAAAGATGACCGAGACGGAGCAGCACATGGAACAAATCATGTCACGCTACTGGATTAACTTTACCAAGACCGGCAATCCAAATGGGAATAGCCTTCCTTTCTGGACTACCTACCAGGAAGGTAAACCAACGGTGATGATTATGAAGGAAGGACTGCATTTGGGTCCTGTTCAAAATCAAAAGCAAATGGACTTCTTCGAGAAGTTCTTCAAGGAAAAAAGAAAATAATACGTCAAGTTCCAAGTGGCATTTCTCCCACTTGGAACTTTTTCAGTGCCCTCCCTGGGCTAGGAGCTTCTGCCCTTTCAAGTAGAGTGTGTGGAGCTAACATGCGAAACTTGAGTAAAAACATCATAAAGACCCAATACTATACCTAATTCTAAGCTTTCTCCGTTATAACCAGCACATGGCTTTCGTCGCTCAGTGTGGTGGCAAAGATATAAGTTTCACCACCATCTTTCAGCTTCAGGCGCTTGCGCAATTCTGCCACGGAAAGGGGGAAGTTGCGGGTGGCGATGTTTGCCTTGGTGATGCCTGAGAGATGGCGCTTCAACTCCTTCTTATTAAAGGAAGAAACGGCGATGATGCGAAAACTTCTGCCTGGGAATGCTTCGATAGGTGCCTGGCTCACGAAAAGATGGCTGTTCTTGGAAAGCATTCTGGCTCCATACCGCTCTGATAAAACGCTGAAACAGCCGGCTTTCATCAATGAGGCATTCGGCTCATAAAGATACTGCATCTCTTCAAGAACTGGCGGAGCTATTCTGACAGAAGAAGACTCCATATCCAACTCGTCGCAGACGAAGGACTGGGCATCATTGACACAATAAATGCGGAGACTCCCGGCATGTTTTACTTCTCCATCTGCCGAAGAAGCCTCCATTCCGCCCATATTTCGCGCTGAGAGCACTAAAAGGAGTTCCTTGCACTCATTGTTCACGGAGATGATATGAACCTCTTTTACGCAGCTTAATTCGCTTACCGCACGGTGCCAGTCGAGCATCGGAGAGAGTTTGATGATGACGTAATCTGCCTTCGAAAGCATTTCTTCCTGCAAAAGGGTTACATCGGGCGTGCAATCTTTCAAAGATACTACCTTGTTGCCCGCATCGTCTCTACGGGCAGGATCGATGAAGATCAGCTTAAGACCAAGATTGGTCTTAAGTAATGACTGAGACTGATCTTCAGTTATGCCTAAAGAATCTGATGCAGCAGCCTCTTTCTTTGAAGCAAAAGAATGCAGCACCTCTATTCCGTCTCCATTCTTCACGATGGCGTTCTTCAAACCCAACCGCCCAAAGTTTTCCTTCGCAGCTTCACAGAGATGAGCCTGACGCTCCACATACATCGACTTCACGCCCAATCGGGAAGCGATGTAAGAGAAGTCTACTCCGAAGCCGCCGGTCAGATCAACAAACCCGATTTCTTCAGAAAAATCTCCTTCATGAGGTTCTTCTTTTGTTTCATTAACATTCTCTTCTGATTCTGTTAATATCTGTTGCTTTTTGCAAGTGGCTTCATTTTTGGCGAATTCTGAATCAACTGCCCCTTTGCCCGCAAATTCGCAAATTTCAGAAAGATGAAGATTTGAGACGTTTTCGCTCTCCTTCTCCTTTTCTTCTCCGTTTTCGGATGATGAAGGAGACAAGCCGAGCAGTCGGGCAGCGAGTTCAGCCTTATAAAGTGCCGTTTGCTCTGACGAACATTGCTCCATCGAAATATGAGGGGGATAGATAATGCCATCGATGCTTGCCCAACGGGGCAGTTTCACACGAGCCATCTTTCGCCCGCGAATCTGATCGAGAGCGAAAGGCATATCTACCTCGGGATACTTGCTGCCGAGGAAAGCCAACTGGCGAACATCATCGTCCTGATGCTGGCGGATAAAATCGAGCGTTGCTTGGTTCATTATTTCTGTTGAGTGATTCGTCATTACATTACTTATTCTTAATAACCGCAAATTTACGATATTCTGATGAGATTACAAAATATTTCTCAGAATATCTGATAATTTATGTCGGGATGCACCAAAAACAGGATGCTCTCGGCTATAATCTACCCTTTTTCCTGGCTATATGATTCTAACAGCAGGCATAAATAAATACATAACTATCGGAGATAGAACAACTGACTAGGAAAAACAGAAGGCTGGCAGAAGAAAAACAGCATACTGGCAAAAGGCAAACAGCCGACTAGCGAAACAGAGGCTAGTCGGCTGTTCCTGTATAACAGTTTGCCAAACATCCTTTCTCTTATTTCAAAAGAAGCATGGTTGGCAGGAATATCGCAATCAGCTCTTCACTCTTCACCTTTTCTGTATAAACAACTGAAGCACAACACATTACATAGGTGAAGAGATTTTCGGCACTCTTCACCCACTCTTCACCACTCTTCACCTTTTATGATTTTGGGAAAGGTATAAACGCAGAGCCGCTTAGCTGCCAACAGCCTAAAAAGGTGAAGGGCGGGTGAAGAGTAAAAAACCACTCTTCACCCGCCCAACTTCCTATCCTTCAACCACTTACACCAAAAAGGTGAAGAGTGAAGAGTTGTTGGGAAAATTCTCTCGCATCCGTAAAGATGCAGAGAGAAAATTCCTGTGTCTCAAAAGAAACGATGGATTAGTCAGCCAACTTAGCCTTCAAGAACTCACGGTTCAAGCGGGCGATGTTAGCGATAGACTCGTTCTTAGGACAAACAGCCTCGCAAGCACGAGTGTTTGTACAGTTACCGAATCCGAGCTCATCCATGCGTGCAATCATCTTCTTAGCACGGGCAGCAGCCTCTACACGACCCTGTGGGAGAAGTGCCAGCTGGCTAACCTTTGAGCTGACGAAGAGCATAGCAGAACCATTCTTACATGCAGCAACACAAGCACCGCAACCGATACATGTAGCGCAATCCATTGCCTCGTCTGCATTCTCCTTAGGAATCAGGATAGCGTTGGCATCCTGAGCCTGACCAGTACGAATGCTGGTGTAACCACCTGCCTGGATGATCTTGTCGAATGCTGAACGGTCTACCATACAGTCCTTAATGATAGGGAAACCAGCAGAACGCCAAGGCTCAACGGTGATAACATCGCCATCGTTGAAACGACGCATGTAGAGCTGACATGTTGTAGCACCACGCTCAGTCTTACCGTGAGGTGTACCATTAATATAGAGAGAGCACATACCGCAGATACCCTCGCGGCAGTCGTGGTCGAAGACGAAAGGCTCCTGACCTGACTCGATGAGCTCCTCGTTCAAGATGTCGAGCATCTCGAGGAATGAAGTATCATCTGGGATGTTCTTCATCTCATGTGTATCGAAGTGACCCTGTGCTGTAGGACCGTCCTGCTTCCAATACTTAACTGTGAAACTTATATTTCTTGCCATTGTCTTGTTCGCTTTTTAATTCTTGTAATTTCTTGTCTGTACCTTAATTGCCTCATACTCGAGAGGTTCCTTGTTGAGCACTGGAGCAGTTGTATCATTGCCCTGATACTCCCAGCAGCCTACGTAGAAGAAGTGCTCGTCATCACGCTTTGCCTCGCCTTCCTCTGTCTGGTACTCCTCACGGAAGTGACCACCACAGCTCTCGTTGCGGTGCAATGCATCGTAAGCGATCAACTCGCCCATCAAGATGAAGTCACGCAAGTGGATAGCCTTATCCAACTCTACGTTCAAGCCTTCCTTCTTGCCAGGGATGAAGAGGTTCTTGTTGAATTCCTCGCGCAGAGCCTTCATCTTCTTCAAGCCTTCCTCAAGACCTTCCTTGGTACGACCCATACCTACGTGCTCCCAAAGGATGTGACCCAACTCCTTGTGGATAGAATCTACAGAGCGCTTGCCCTGGATACCCATCAGGCGGTCGATTTCCTTCTGAACACCTGCCTCTGCCTCTGCGAACTCTGGGAGATCGGTAGAGAGCTTTGGCCACAATGCCTGGTCGGCCAAGTAGTTCTGGATAGTGTATGGCAATACGAAGTAACCGTCAGCCAAACCCTGCATCAAAGCAGAAGCACCAAGACGGTTAGCACCATGGTCAGAGAAGTTACACTCACCAATAGCGAAGAGACCAGGGATAGTGGTCATCAACTCGTAGTCAACCCAGATACCACCCATTGTATAGTGGATAGCAGGGAAGATCATCATTGGGTTGTAGTACTTCACGCCGTTAATCTCGTTAGCCAACTCACCTGGGTTAACGTCAGTAATCTCCTCATACATATCGAAGAGGTTGCCATAACGCTGCAGGATAACGTCGATACCGAGACGGTTGATAGACTCAGAGAAGTCGAGGAATACGGCAAGACCTGTGTTGTTGACACCGAAGCCCTTGTCGCAACGCTCCTTAGCTGCACGAGAAGCCACGTCACGAGGAACCAGGTTACCGAATGCTGGGTAACGGCGCTCCAAGTAGTAGTCGCGGTCTTCCTCAGGAATATCAGAACCCTTCTTTGTACCAGCCTGCAATGCCTTAGCATCCTCAATCTTCTTAGGAACCCAGATACGACCATCGTTACGGAGTGACTCTGACATCAAAGTCAACTTACTCTGGTTTGTACCATGAACAGGGATACATGTAGGGTGAATCTGAACGTAAGATGGGTTAGCGAAGTCAGCACCCTTGCGGTAGCACTGGATAGCTGCTGTACAGTTACAACCCATAGCGTTTGTAGAAAGGAAGTAAGCGTTACCATAACCACCGGTAGCGATAACTACGGCGTTGGCAGAGAAACGCTCCAACTTACCTGTAATCAAATTCTTGGCGATGATACCACGAGCGTGACCGTCAACGATCACAATATCCTCCATCTCGTAACGGGTGAAGAGCTTAACCTTACCAGCCTCAACCATGCGGCTCAAAGAAGAGTAAGCACCGAGGAGGAGCTGCTGACCTGTCTGACCCTTAGCATAGAATGTACGAGATACCTGAGCACCACCGAAAGAACGGTTAGCCAGCATACCACCATACTCACGAGCGAAAGGAACGCCCTGAGCTACGCACTGGTCGATGATATCGTTGCTCACCTCAGCCAAACGGTAAACGTTAGCCTCACGAGCACGGTAGTCACCACCCTTTACAGTATCATAGAACAGACGGTAAACAGAGTCACCATCATTCTGATAATTCTTAGCTGCATTGATACCACCCTGTGCTGCGATAGAGTGAGCACGACGTGGAGAGTCCTGGATGCAGAAGTTCAAGATATTGAAGCCCATCTCGCCGAGAGAAGCAGCAGCAGAAGCACCTGCCAAACCTGTACCTACAACGATAACGTCGAGCTTTAACTTATTCTTTGGGTTAACCAAACGCTGGTGAGCCTTATAGTTGGTCCACTTCTCAGCAACTGGTCCTTCAGGTATTCTAGAATTTAATGTTTTTGCCATAATCTTTTTTAATACTTAAATGATTACACGAATTATGCGCAGCACAAAGATGGAGCGCAACCGAAAGCGAATGCCAATACAACTACGATGAAGAGGAGAAGCAGGATGGTAGAGTAAATCATACCAATCATCTTCCAACGGCAGAACCAAGTCTTACCGCTCCAACCGAGAGTCTGAATAGCACTCCAGAAACCGTGAGTGAGGTGGAACCAAAGAGCTACCAACCAGATGATGTAGAGAACTACGAACACTGGGTTAGCGAAGGTGTCCTGAATGAATGCGAAGCCATCTGATGGGCAGTGGCCGAAGCTTGTACCCAAAAGCTCTGCAAACATCATGTTGTACCAGAAATTAAAGAGGTGAAGCAACAAACCGAGAACGATGATGATACCGAGCACCAACATGTTCTGGCTAGCCCACTCTACTTTCTCTGGCTTTGCTGTTACCTCGTAACGCTGGTTACCGCGAGCACGACGGTTCTGTGCTGTCAGGATGAAAGCGTAAACGATGTGACAAACTGCCAAAGCTGCCAAACCCAAAGTTGCAACTACGGCGTACCAGTTAGCACCCAACAACTCGCAGATTGTGTTGTAAGCTTCTCCAGAGAAGAGAGCAACAACATTCATGCAACCGTGGAATGTCAAGAATAGAATAAGAGCGATACCAGTTACTGACATCACTACCTTTCTACCAATAGATGAATTGATTAACCACATAAATGATTGAAATTTAATTATTTAACTGTTTGAAACTAATTTATATTCCACACTTTTCGCCCCTGCAATACCTATTTTTGGGCATTCTGCAATCCTCATTTCTAGGTATATTTTCGCAAGTCTGCTGCAAAATTACTATATTTTAATGATTTATCAAAGTATTTTTGCTAAAATTTCGATTTTATTTCTTACTTTTGCCGAAAATTAGAAAAAATATAGATTAAACGAAGTATGAAATTCAATTATGACGTGCTCGTTATCGGTGGAGGACATGCCGGATGCGAGGCTGCTGCAGCCTCTGCAAACATGGGTGCCAAAACCTGTTTGATAACGATGGATATGAACAAGATTGGTCAGATGAGTTGCAACCCCGCCATCGGAGGTATTGCCAAGGGACAGATTGTGCGCGAAATCGATGCTTTGGGCGGACAGATGGGTATCGTAACGGATAAAACCGCCATCCAGTTCCGAATGCTCAACATCGGAAAGGGTCCTGCCGTATGGAGCCCCCGTGCCCAATGCGACAGAGGAAAGTTTATCTGGGAATGGAGAACCATCCTCGACCATACCGACAACCTCGACATCTGGCAAGACCAAGCAGACGAACTGCTCGTAGCTAACGGAGAAGCCATCGGCGTAAAAACCATCTGGGGAGCCGAATTCTATGCCAAGAGCATCATCATCACCGCTGGAACATTCCTCAACGGACTGATGCATGTAGGAAGAAAGATGGTAGAAGGCGGAAGATGCGCCGAACCTGCCGTACACAACTTTACGGAGAGCATCACCCGATGGGGCATCACTACAGCCAGAATGAAAACCGGTACTCCGGTCAGAATTGACAAGAGAAGTGTTCATTTCGAAGATATGGAAGAACAGCCGGGCGACAGCGATTTCCACCAGTTCTCTTACATGGGAGAACATCGGGTTCTGAAACAATTGCCTTGCTGGACTTGCTACACCAACAAGAAGGTACACGAAACTTTAAAAAGCGGTCTCGCTGACTCACCTTTATATAATGGTCAGATTCAGAGTACCGGTCCACGTTACTGTCCGAGCATCGAAACCAAGCTCGTTACCTTCCCCGACAAGGATCAGCATCCGCTCTTCCTGGAACCGGAAGGCGAAGATACGAACGAGATGTATCTGAACGGTTTTTCTTCGAGCATGCCGATGGATATCCAGCTGAATGCACTTCACGAGATTCCTGCTTTGAGAGATGCGAAGATTTACAGACCGGGGTACGCCATCGAATACGATTACTTCGACCCTACCCAGCTCAAACATTCACTGGAGTCGAAAATCATCAAAGGTCTCTTCTTTGCCGGACAGGTGAACGGAACCACCGGTTATGAGGAAGCAGGAGGACAGGGAACCGTGGCAGGAATCAACGCAGCCCTGCATTGTGTCGGAGACAAGACATTCGAGATGAACCGCGATGAGAGTTATATCGGCGTACTCATCGATGATCTCACCACAAAGGGAGTTGACGAACCATACCGTATGTTTACTTCCAGAGCCGAATACCGCATTCTGCTCCGTCAGGACGATGCCGATGCCCGACTCACCGAAAAAGCATACGAACTCGGAATTGCCAAGCGCGACCGTTACGACTGGTGGATAGAGAAAAAAGAAGCCATCGGAAGAATCATCGAATTCTGCGCCAACTATCCTATCAAGAAGGATGAGATAAATCCGAAACTGGAGGCGCTCGGCACTACTCCACTTCGCGCCGGCTGCAAGCTCATCGACCTCATCGCCCGTCCGCATCTGAACCTCACGAATCTTTCGGAGATTATTCCGGACCTGAAGGCTACACTGGAAACACCAGCTAACCGAAAGGAAGAGATAACGGAAGCTGCAGAAATCAAGATGAAGTACAAAGGTTACATCGAACGAGAGCGTCTCATCGCCGATAAGATGCACCGTTTGGAGGACATCAAAATCAAGGGCCGTTTCAACTATTCCGAGCTCCACGAAATCTCCACAGAAGGACGCCAGAAACTCGAGCGCATCGACCCGGAAACCTTGGCACAGGCAAGCCGAATTCCGGGCGTATCACCAAGCGATATCAACGTGATGCTTGTATTACTCGGAAGATAAGCCGTTTCACAGCGAAACACAAGGAAACTTCTAATGTTTCACGTGAAACAGATTATCAGCAAAACATTTGATGCTCAACCGCTTAAGAAAGGTTGCATCAAGTGTTTTGCGGTTAAAGTAAAACTTCAGCAATTCGTGAAACAAAAGCGGATAAAATCAAGCAAAACGCAAAAACAAACGGGCAAAAAGCCCATTAAAAGAAGCAAGAAAACAGAATAAAATAAGTATCAATTTAAAGCATAAAAAAGTAATGAACAATCAGCTATTATTAGACAATCTGCGTTGCATTCCAGATTGGCCAATCAAGGGTGTAAACTTCCGCGACGTTTCAACCCTTTTCAAGAATCCTGCATCTTTAAAAGAGATCAGCGATGAGATGTATGAACTCTACAAAGATAAAGGAATCACCAAGATTGTAGGCATCGAATCACGCGGTTTCGTAATGTCTTCAGCACTCGCAATACGTCTCGGAGCCGGCGTAGTTTTATGCCGCAAACCGGGCAAACTTCCATGCAAAACCGTACAGGAAAGTTATGCTAAGGAATATGGCATGGATACCATCGAAATCCACGAAGATGCCATCAATGAGAACGACATCGTACTCCTCCACGACGACCTCCTTGCCACCGGTGGAACCATGAAAGCAGCATGCGACCTGGTAAAGAAATTCCATCCGAAAAAGGTATATGCCAACTTCATCATCGAACTCGTAAACGAGAATTTCGAAGGCAGAAACTCCTTTGATCCAGACGTTGAAGTAACTACTTTATTACAGTTATAAGCAGCAAAAATACTGCAAAAAATACTGCGAGAATGCAGCAAGGAAGCAGTAAAAGACACTAGAGCGTTGCCGTTTCACGTGAAACAGTAACGCTCGTTTTCCCTTTAAAAACAAGTAAAAATATGACGAAACAAGAGAATGAGGAGCGCTTGGCTAGGCTTAAAAACATTGTTTTAAGTATGCCGGAGAAGCCAGGAAGCTACCAATATTACGACGAAAATCATACGATTATATATGTGGGAAAGGCGAAAAATCTGAAGAGAAGAGTATCTTCCTACTTCCATAAAGAGGTAGACAGATACAAGACAAAGGTGCTTGTTTCTAAGATTCACGACATATCTTATACGGTCGTAAACACAGAAGAAGACGCACTTTTGCTCGAAAACAGCCTGATCAAAAAGTATAATCCAAGATACAATGTCCTGCTGAAAGACGGCAAGACATACCCCTCTATATGCGTAACAAACGAGTATTTTCCACGCATTTTCAAGACTCGTCATATCAATAAAAAAGTGGGAACCTTCTTCGGTCCTTACCCTCATATCGGCAGCATGTATGCCGTTTTAGAGGTTATCAAAAAGCTTTATAAGCCCCGCACCTGCAGAATGCCTATCACCAGAGAAGGCGTTGCTGAAGGCAGATACAAGCCGTGTCTGGAGTATCATATCCACAACTGCGGAGCACCCTGCATCAACAAGCAGAGCTATGAGGAATATCAGGAAAACATGCGCCAGGCACGTGAAATTCTGAAGGGAAACACGCGGGAAGTAAGCAAATATCTCTACGATTTGATGATGAAAAATGCCGAACTTCTACGTTTTGAAATAGCCGAAGAATATAAGAAAAAGTACCAATTACTGGATGACTTTGAGGCAAAAAGCGAGGTGGTAAGCCATACCATTACAGATGTAGATGTCTTTACTATCGTGAATGATGACGCCAACAAGAACGCCTTCATCAACTATATTCACGTAAAAAACGGCACTATCAACCAGAGCTTTACCTACGAATATAAACGTAAACTGGAGGAGAGCGACGAGGAACTTCTGATTACAGCCATTCCAGAAATCAGAGAGCGTTTCCACTCCACATCGAAGGAGATAATCGTGCCCTTCGAAATGGAATGGAAGCTGAAAGATGCCACCTTCTTCGTACCCCAGAGAGGAGACAAAAAGCACCTTCTGGAACTGTCGGAAATGAACTGCAAGCAGTATAAATTCGACCGTCTGAAGCAGGCAGAAAAGCTCAATCCGGAACAGAAACAGACCAGATTGATGAAGGAATTACAAGCAAAACTAAAGCTTCAAAAGCTGCCTTATCAGATAGAATGTTTCGATAATTCCAACATATCCGGTACTGATGCCGTGGCAGGTTGTATCGTATATAAAGGTATGAAACCATCCAGAAAAGACTATAGGAAATACAACATTAAGACGGTAGAAGGGCCGGATGATTACGCATCCATGCAAGAGGTGGTAAGACGCAGGTACAGTCGAATGATAGAGGAAGAAACTGCACTTCCAGACCTCATTATTACCGATGGCGGAAAGGGGCAGATGGACGTAGTAAGAGAGGTTATTGTTGACGAATTACACCTGGATATTCCTATCGCAGGACTTGCCAAAGACGACCGTCACCGCACCAACGAACTTCTCTTCGGATTCCCTCCTCAAACCATCGCCCTACCACCCGAAAGTGAACTGTTCAAGGTACTGACGCAGATACAGGATGAGGTGCACAGATACGCTATCACCTTCCATCGCGACAAGCGCAGCAAACATGCTCTGCACTCAGAATTAGACGATATCAAAGGCATCGGTCCGAAGGCTAAAGAAGCCCTGCTGAGCAAGTTTAAGAGCGTGAAAAAGATGAAAGAAGCATCCTTGGAACAACTTTCAGAAGTATTAGGCCCTCATAAGGCAGAAATTCTTTCAAAATATTTCGAAGAAAAAGGCGAGAATATGAAATAAAAGTTGTATATTTGCAGTTCAAACTATACTATATATATATTAATAATAAGAAGAAGAACAGAACCGAAGCAAGCATTCCACAAATGCTATTCATAAAGTTCTATGTTCAACATTCAAAGTTCAAAGTAGTAATATGAGAATCGTAATACAGCGTGTCTCTCACGCCTCAGTTACCATAGAAGGAGAGGTTAAATCTGCTATCAGACAAGGCTATCTGATCCTTCTGGGAATAGAGGAAAGCGACACTTCAGAAGATGTAGACTGGCTGGTCAGAAAGGTAATAGGACTCCGTGTTTTCGACGACGAAAACCACGTTATGAACCGCTCTATCATGGATATAAATGGTGAGATTCTGGTCATCAGCCAGTTCACCCTATTCGCCAGCTACAAGAAAGGAAACCGCCCAAGCTGGCTCAGAGCAGCCAAGCACGAAATCAGCGTTCCACTCTATGAGGAGTTCTGCAAAAAGCTATCCGATGCACTCGGAAAGCCTGTAGGAACAGGCGAATTTGGTGCCGATATGAAGGTAGATTTACTGAACGATGGACCGGTAACCATCATGATGGATACTCACAACAAGGAATAATGCCCTACCCTGAAAGAAAGGCATCTTTCCCCATAAAAGAATTAGGAAGATGACAATAAAAGAAGCACAAGAAGCTGTAGATCAGTGGATTAAAGAATATGGCGTACGCTATTTCAGCGAACTGACCAATATGGCTTGCCTCACGGAAGAAGTGGGCGAACTGGCACGCGTCATTGCCCGAACATACGGCGACCAGAGTTTTAAGAAAGGCGAGAAACCTAACTTGGGCGAAGAGATGGCCGATGTTCTTTGGGTGCTTATCTGCCTGGCAAATCAGACAGGGGTTGACTTGACAGAAGAACTCCAGAAGAGTTTTGACAAGAAGACCAAAAGGGACTCTGAAAGGCATAAAAACAACCCCAAACTATCTGAACATCAGGAAGATAAAGAACAAGATAACAAGAATTAAAATTGCTATTCATATAAAAACTTAACTTTAATAATTATATAAATAACATTAAGTATGAGCAGTATTAAAGAACAGGTTCTTGCACAGCAGGGACAGTATAAAGAGTCAGACGACAAGTATTTATCAGTTTTGAAGCAGTACAACTGCAACCTCAACGATGAGGAAGTAGCTGCTGCAGTAAAGAAGATTCTCGATGAGAAGGTAGCAGAGAATGAGACCATGGAGGTCAAGAAGTTCCTCTTCGGTAGCATCGAGTTGACTTCTCTCCATACAGAAGATACAGAAGAAAGCATCCTGAAGATGATTGAAAAGGTGAACCAGTTTGCCAAGGATTATCCTCAGCTTCCTCACGTAGCAACCGTATGTACCTACCCTAACTTTGCCGGCCTTATCAGCCAGAGTCTGGAGGTTGACGGCGTAGAAATTGCTGTAGTAAGCGGTAATTTCCCATCCTCTCAGACCTTTATCGAGGTAAAGATTGCAGAAACCGCTATGGCTATCAAGGATGGTGCTACAGAGGTGGATATCGTAATGCCTGTTGGCAAGTTCTTCAGCGAAGATTACGAGGGTCTCTGCGATGATATTCAGGAACTCAAGGAGACATGCGGAGAGCATAAGATGAAGTGCATTCTGGAGACAGGTGATCTGAAGAATTGCAGCAACATCATGAAGGCTTCTATCCTCGCAATGTACTCAGGTTCTGACTATATCAAAACCTCAACAGGCAAGGAGAAGGTCTCAGCTACCCCAGAAGCAGCATACGTTATGTGCCAGGCTATCAAGGCATATTACGAAAAGACTGGCATTCAGATTGGTTTCAAGCCTGCAGGTGGTATCAATACCGTTCATGATGCCGTAGTTTACTACACTATCGTGAAGGAAGTTTTGGGCGAGAAATGGCTGACCAACCAGTGGTTGCGCCTCGGCACATCACGCCTGACAAACCTCCTCTTGAGCGAAATTCTTGGCAAGGAGATTAAATACTTCTAAAAAAAGTAACTGATTATCAACAGAATACAAAAACGCAAAGGGTTGATTCTCTCTGAGAACCAACCCTTTTTATATTATGTTTTTCTTCAATTTTTATATTAAGCTTTTCTTTCAATCACAAAATCCAGGTAAGCCTTCAAGGCATTGTAAATATCCTTATCCTCCACATAAGTATCGAGGAAATTCATGGCTTCGGCATGGAAATCCCACATGCGCTTATCCGCATATTCAATACCTCCGTTTTCCTTTGTAAATGCCACTAACTGAGCTATTTCGTCTGCCGTCACAGTATGAGCCTTTACCTTTCTGGCAAGCTTCATCATCTCCTCATCACCGGTAGACTTCAAAGCATATATTACAGGCAAAGTCAGTTTTCCTTCAACCATATCATTACCAGTAGGTTTACCTATCTCCTTGGAATCATAATAATCAAAGATATCATCACGGATCTGGAAGATGATGCCCAAGTTCTGTCCGAAACGCTTCGCCTCTTCAATCTGCAGTTCTGAAGCATTGGCAGACATCGCTCCGATACCGGCGCAAGCCTCAAAGAGAGCAGCCGTTTTCTGCTTAATCACCTGATAATAAATATCTTCCGATATCTCTTCATTACTGATACTGTTGAGCTGAAGAATCTCACCATTAGACAGGATACGTCCCAACTCAGCAAGATAACGCACGATTTCCTCTGAATGCGAATAAGATACATGAAGCAAGGCGGTGGAAAGAATGAAATCGCCCACAAGCACAGCCACCTTATTATTATAAGTAGCATTCACGCTAGCCTGTCCGCGGCGCTCCCCACTCTCATCAACCACATCATCATGTACCAGCGAAGCGGTATGAAGAAGCTCCAGACCTACAGCAGAATGCTGGGTAACACTGGAAACCTTTCCAAAATTACGTGCCATCAACAAGATGAGTATAGGGCGCATACGTTTTCCAGCGCGCTGACGGATATGATCGAGCACCTGGGAAAGGAGGCCATCGCTATGCATAAGAGACTTGTTGAACAAATCTATAAAATCTGCTAATTCTGCCTTTATAGGCAGCTTGATAAGTGATAAATAGTCCATTATATGTGAGTAAATCTACTTAATTTCTGAAATTTGTTACAAAATTAATCAATTCTTCTTGAAATATCGCATTTTTTTAGTAATTTTACACCACAAAAATGAATATTATGGATAAATTGTTCCTTTTAGACGCGTATGCGCTCATTTATAGGTCGTATTACGCCTTTATGAAAGCCCCTCGAATCAATTCGAAGGGACTCAATACTTCGTGTGTAATGGGGTTCTGCAATACCCTCAACGAGATACTTACCAAGGAGAAACCTACCCATATAGCGGTAGCTTTCGACCATGGCAAGACTTTCCGTCATGAGGCATTCCCTGCATATAAAGCTCAACGAGAAGAGACACCGGAAGACATCAAACTCTCTGTGCCTATCATCAAAAATATCCTGGAGGCATATCATATCCCTATCCTTCAGGTAGATGGTTTCGAGGCGGATGATATCATTGGAACAGTTGCCTTGAAGGCAGGTGAAAAGGGGATGGAAACCTACATGCTCACACCCGATAAGGATTACGCACAACTGGTTCGTAACAATGTTTTCATGTTCCGTCCTCGTCATGGCGGTGGATACGAAAAGTTGGGCGTACAGGAAATTGAAGAGAAATACAGCATCACTTCCCCACTCCAGGTTATCGACCTTCTTGCTCTGATGGGCGACTCAGCTGATAACTTCCCAGGCTGTCCGGGCGTGGGAGAAAAGACAGCCATCAAACTTATCAACGAGTTCGGTAGTGTAGAAGGTCTTATCGAGAACTCTTCTCAAGTGAAAGGCAAGCTCCGCGAAAAAGTGGAGGGTGCTGTAGAAGATATCAGGATGTCAAAGTTCCTGGCAACCATACGAACCGATGTTCCGGTAGAGATCAAGATGGAAGATTTGAAACGGGTAGAACCAGACAATACAAAATTGGATGAAATCTTCACCGAGTTGGAGTTTAAGTCGTTTGCCAACCGAGTTCTTAACAAACCTAAAAAGGTGCAAACAAAACCTACAGGAGAGCTCGATTTATTTGGCACACAGCCTGCCGATGGTAAGGAAGAGTCAAAAAACGCGAGTTTTGAGACCCTTAAAACGACCACTCATTCATATAAACTCATTGATACAGAAGCAGATGCAAGGAAACTTTATGATTATTTATTGACATTCAATATTCTCAGTCTAGACACAGAGACCACATCTACCGCTGCTATTGATGCAGAATTGGTGGGTTTGAGCTTTGCCGTGAAGGAAAAAGAGGCTTTCTACGTAGCAATTCCGGCAAATCGTGAAGAAGCCTTAAAAATCGTAAACATCTTCAAACCTCTCTACGAGGACCCGGAAATCTTGAAAGTGGGGCAGAACATCAAATACGATTACGAGGTGTTGATGAACTACGGCATAGAGATTCAGGGCAAGATGTTCGATACGATGCTCGCCCACTATCTCATCCAGCCAGAACTATACCACAACATGGATTACTTGGCAGAAGTATTCCTCAACTATCAGACCATCCACATCGAAGAACTGATTGGCCCGAAGGGAAAGAACCAGAAGTCGATGCGCGATCTCGCCCCATCAGACATTTACGAATATGCTGCCGAAGATGCCGACATCACCTTGAGATTGAAAAATGTGCTCGAACCAAAACTCAAAGAGATAGATTGTGAAGATCTGTTCTGGAATGTAGAAATGCCGCTTGTACCTGTTTTAGCCCACATGGAGATGACGGGAGTATGCATCGACACCGATACCCTGAAGGAAACATCCGAGAAACTCACCAATCGCCTCAATGAGATAGAACATCATATCTATGAGTTGGCAGGCGAATCGTTCAATATCGCTTCCCCACGCCAGGTTGGAGAAATACTCTTCGGAAAGATGAAGATTGTGGAGAAGCCTAAGAAGACGAAGACGGGCCAGTACGTAACAAGCGAAGAAGTTCTTCAGCAGCTGCGCAGCAAGAGTCCAATCATCGATGAGATACTGAACTACAGAGGTTTAAAGAAACTTTTGGGAACCTATATAGATGCCCTTCCAAAGCTTATCAACTCTCGCACCGGTCACATTCATGCCTCTTTCAACCAAGCCATCACAGCCACAGGTCGCCTTTCTTCAAGCGATCCGAACCTGCAGAATATTCCTGTACGCGATGACGATGGCAAGGAGATACGCAGATGCTTCATCCCAGAACCAGGCTGCCTGTTCTTCTCTGCCGACTATTCACAGATAGAACTTCGCATCATGGCACACCTGAGCCAGGATCCAAACATGGTAGAAGCATTCCGTGAAGGCTCTGATATTCATGCAGCTACAGCTGCCAAGATTTGGCACGAAGACATCAAAGAAGTAACAGATGCACAGCGCAAGAAGGCAAAAACTGCCAACTTCGGCATCATCTACGGCATTACGACCTTCGGTCTTGCCCAACGCATGAACATCGAAAACCGAGAGGCAAAGCAGATCATAGAAGACTACTTCCGCACCTTCCCTGGTGTTCAGGCTTACATGGAGAAGGCAAAGGAAATGGCAAGAGAGAAAGGCTATGCCGAAACCCTCTTCCACCGCCGTCGCTACCTGCCAGACATCAACAGCAAGAATGGTACTGTAAGAGGATTTGCCGAGCGCAATGCCATCAATGCCCCTATCCAGGGCTCTGAGGCAGACATCATCAAAGTGGCTATGATCCGCATCTTCAACCGATTCAGAGCAGAAGGCATCAGGAGCAAGATGATTATCCAGGTGCATGACGAACTCAACTTCTCCGTATATCCGGAAGAGAAGGAAAAGGTAGAGAAGATTGTGGTAGAAGAGATGCAGAACGCCTACCAGCTCAGTGTGCCTCTGGTTGCTGATGCCGGATGGGGAAACAACTGGCTAGAAGCACATTAGAAAAAACAGAAAGCGGCCGCAGAAACCGCAAGGCAACTTAAATACAAAGAAGCTCGCAAGATACCAAACAATCATCTTGCGAGCTTTTCTTTTTCGAGATGTTTCACATGAAACAATCAAATCTTCTATCAAAACACTACTAAAAAGACAAATAACTCCTTTATTCACAAGTACATCTAGAAATCTTTGTTTATTTAGATTAAAAAGGATAATAAAATTATAACATTTTCAAATTTATTTGGTTCTTACAGAAATAAAGTGTATATTTGCATAGTAAATCAGACTGATATGCAAACGCACCTGTCTGATTAAAAGTGAATAGATAACAGAAATCAATCAAATTAAGAAAGAAAGGAACATTATGAAGAAATATGTTTGCGACGTGTGTGGTTGGATTTATGATCCAGAAGTAGGTGATCCAGAGGGCGGCATCGCTCCAGGTACAGCATTCGAAGACATCCCAGATGATTGGGTTTGCCCTCTTTGCGGAGTAGGCAAGGAAGATTTCAGCCCTGTAGAGGAATAAGGCTCTTTTGGAGGAATCACACGAAGGATATCCTCACAAAGGAATCATCTGAATGAAATGCCTGATATACAGGCGATACATTCATAAAATAATAGGAGGAACCATTATGACAAAAGTTAGAGAAATCTACCGCTGCCAGATTTGTGGCAATGTAGTAGAAGTTGTAAACCCAGGAGCCGTGCTCAGTTGCTGTGGCGAGCCGATGAAGCTGATGAAGGAAAACACCAGCGATGGCGCCAAAGAGAAGCACGTGCCTGTGATAGAACCTATTGAGGGCGGCTATCGCGTAACAGTAGGAAGTGTGGAGCATCCGATGCTTCCAGAGCATTACATCCAGTGGATTGAGTTGCTCACCCCTACCGATGTGCTTCGTCATGAGTTGAAGCCAGGCGAAAAGCCAGAGGCTATCTTCCTGACCAACGCAGAAGCCAAGGATGTTACGGCTCGAGAATACTGCAACCTTCACGGATTGTGGAAGGGGGTAATCTAAAAGATTGCCTATAGGTAAGATCTAAAAGATTTCAGAAGGATAAAATCAAAAGAAATAGTATTATTCAGGAGGATGCGTCTCTATATTGTAGGGAGTTTACATCATCAACGGCAAGAAAGCTGTCTTGAAATAACAAATACTTATCATAGTAATCATCAGAAAGGCATTCACCAGCATCGTGAATGCCTTTTTTAGTTAATTTTCCACGATTTCTTCGTATCTTTCATTTATAATGTGTAACTTTGCACCGGAAATTTAAACGTTTAAAGATAAAATGGCATTAAAATGTGGTATTGTAGGCCTCCCAAACGTGGGTAAGTCTACACTGTTCAACTGTCTGTCTAGTGCAAAGGCACAGGCAGCTAACTTCCCTTTCTGTACTATCGAACCAAACTTGGGCGTCATCACCGTACCAGATGAGCGACTCAACAAGTTGGCAGAGATTGTTCACCCAGGACGCATCGTCCCAGCTACTTGCGAAATCGTAGATATCGCAGGTCTCGTAAAGGGTGCCAGCAAGGGCGAAGGTCTTGGTAATAAATTCTTGGGAAATATCCGTGAGTGCGATGCTATCATCCACGTAATCCGCTGCTTCGACGATGACAACATCGTTCGCGAGGGTGGCGCTAAGGTTGATCCTTTGGAGGATAAGAGCGTCATCGATACAGAGTTGCAGCTCAAGGACCTGGAAACTATCGAATCTCAGCTCACCAAGCAGAAGAAGACTGCTGCAGCAGGCAACAAGGATGCTAAGACGATGGTTACCGTTCTGGAGGCTTACAAGGCTGTTCTGGAGCAGGGAAAGAATGCTCGTGGCGTTACTTTCGAAACCAAGGAAGAGCAGAAGGTGGCTCACGACCTCTTCCTCCTCACTACCAAGCCTGTGCTCTACGTAGCCAATGTTGACGAGGCTTCTGCCAAGACCGGCAACGAGTATAGCAAGAAGGTAGAGGAAATCGCCAAGGAAGAAGGTGCTGAGTGCATGGTCATCGCTGCCAAGACAGAGGAAGACATCGCATCGCTCGAAACCTACGAGGACAAACTGATGTTCCTCGAAGAACTCGGACTGGAAGAGAGCGGCGTAAACCGACTCATCAAGAAGGCATATGCCCTGCTGAACCTCGAAACATTCATCACCGCTGGTGAGATGGAGGTAAAGGCATGGACCTATCACAAGGGCTGGAAGGCTCCTCAGTGTGCCGGCGTCATCCACACCGACTTCGAGAAGGGATTCATCCGTGCAGAGGTTATCAAGTATGATGACTATATCAAGTATGGCTCTGAGGCTGCAGTACGCGAGGCTGGTAAACTCGGCATCGAGGGCAAGGAGTACGTCGTACAGGATGGTGACATCATGCACTTCCGCTTCAATGTATAATCCTATTCTTCTACGGTTATGATAGCAAATCTGCTTAATTATATCGTATGGGACCCAGACCCAATCCTGGCTCATCTGGGTCCTATGACCATCCGCTACTACTCCACCTGCTGGATGATTGGTCTGCTGCTGGGCTATCTGCTCATGAGCAAGCTTTACAAGCAGCAGGGGCTTTCAGATGAGAAGTTCTCCCCACTGTTTCTCTACATCTTCTTCGGTGTACTGATAGGTGGCCGTTTGGGGCATTGCATCTTCTATCAGCCGGAATATTTCCTCACCCAGTGGGATCACTTCATCGAGATGCTGATACCTGTTCACCACATGCCAGACGGCAGTTGGAAGTTTACGGGTTATGAGGGACTGGCGAGCCACGGAGGCGTATTCGGCATGTTCGTCGGCATCTGGCTCTATTGCCGCAACATGAAGGTGAGCGGCTGGGTAGTGCTCGATAATATGGGTATCTGCTCAGGCATTACAGCCACCTTTATCCGTTTGGGCAATCTGATGAATTCAGAGATTATCGGCAAGGTAACCGATGTGCCTTGGGCATTTATCTTCGTTCGCGAAGACCAGTATCCACGCCATCCGGGGCAGCTCTACGAGGCTTTGGCATACTTCTGCTTTTTCCTCCTCATCCTCTTCATCTACAAGAAGAGAGGACCTAAGAGCGTAGGCACCGGTTTCTATTTCGGTCTTTGCCTTACCCTTATCTTCACCTTCCGTTTCTTCATCGAATATACCAAGGAGATTCAGGTGGCATTCGAGGCAGGTCTGCCTATGGATATGGGACAGATATTGAGCATTCCGCTCATCATCGCCGGTGTATGGAGCATCGTTTCCAGCACAAAGAGAGCGAAAGAAAAGAACGTAGAGGCAAAATAATATTAGACGACTTATTTTCATATTATAAAAATCCCTCCTCGTGCAACAGCATCTGCTGCCACGGGGAGGGATTTATATTTTTATCTTCCCAGTAGAATCTTCTTGATGTCATTGAGCTTGTTTAATGCCTCTACCGGAGTGAGATTGTTCACATCCAGCCCGAGTATTTCATCACGTATCTGCGTCAGTACAGGATCATCGAGCTGGAAGAAACTGAGCTGCACACCATCCTTAGGTTCATCGATGTGCTGTACGTTCGGTTTACCGGCACCGCCTACCCCGGCATTGTCATCCTCCAACTGTTTGAGAATCACATTGGCACGGTTCACGATGCTGCGGGGCATACCGGCAATCTCTGCCACATGGATACCGAAAGAGTGCTCACTGCCTCCCGGTTCCAGTTTACGCAGGAAGATTACCTTTCCGTCTACCTCTCTCACACTCACATTGAAGTTCTTGATGCGAGGGAAGTTCTTCTCCATCTCGTTGAGCTCATGATAGTGGGTAGCAAAGAGCGTACGTGCCTGCGCCTTCTTATGTTCATGCAGATATTCCACGATAGCCCAGGCAATGGAAATACCATCGTAGGTAGAAGTACCTCTTCCCAGCTCATCAAAGAGCACCAGCGAGCGCGGAGAAACGTTGTTCAGGATGTTTGCTGCCTCGGTCATCTCTACCATGAAGGTTGATTCGCCGAGCGATATATTGTCGCTTGCACCTACACGTGTGAAGATTTTATCCACCAGTCCCACCCGGGCGCTCTCTGCGGGCACAAAACAGCCTACCTGTGCCAGCAGCACGATAAGGGCGGTCTGGCGCAGCAGAGCCGATTTACCAGCCATGTTAGGACCGGTAATCATCATGATCTGCTGTTTCTCGGTATCGAGCAGCACATCGTTAGGTACATAGCGTTCGCCCAGCGGCAGTTGGGTTTCAATCACCGGATGCCTGCCCTGCTTGATATCGAGCACCTCAGACTCATCGACGATAGGGCGCACGTAGCGGTTCTCGTCAGATGTCTTTGCAAATGACAAAAGACAGTCCATACGGGCGATGAGGTTGGCATTGATCTGTATCTGCGGAATATACTCCTGCATGGCAGCTATCAGTTCGTTGAAGAGCTGTGCTTCCAATACTAGAATCTTCTCATCAGCACCGAGAATTTTTTCCTCATATTCCTTCAGTTCCTGGGTGATATAACGCTCTGCCTGAGCCAGCGTCTGCTTGCGTATCCACTCCTCAGGCACCTTATCCTTAAAGGTATTTCTCACCTCCAGATAGTATCCGAAAACATTATTGTAACCTACCTTAAGACTCGAAATTCCTGTCTTTTCTATCTCCCTTTCCTGTATCTTGAGCAGATAATCCTTGCCGTGGCGGCTGATGGCACGAAGGTCGTCAAGTTCGGCATTGAATCCGTCGGCTATCACGTCACCCTTATTGACCAGCTGTGGCGGATCGGGCTGTATTTCCCTGGCGATGCGGTCTTTCAGGGTCTCGCATACGTTCAGCTGCTCGCCTACCCGCTTCAGAGCCTCGTTCGTAGCATGCTGGCATGCCACCTTGATAGGCTTGATGGCTTCGAGTGCATTCTTCAGCTGAACCACTTCACGAGGCGAAACTCTACCCACGGCTACTTTGGAAATGATACGCTCCAGGTCGCTGATGCGATGCAGCTGGTCATCGAGAAGCTGACGGAATTCCGGTTCCTTGAAGAAATATTCTACGATGTCGAGGCGCTCGTTGATTGGTTTAACGTCCTTCAACGGGAAGACCAGCCAGCGTCTGAGCATACGTCCACCCATCGCCGTTACCGTACGGTCGATGACATTCAGGAGCGAAGAACCGTCTTCCTGCATAGGGGCAACCAGCTCCAGACTGCGGATAGTAAACCTATCCATACGCACGAACTTATCTTCTTCGATACGTGAAAGGGCGGTGATATGATTAATCTGTGTATGCTGGGTAATCTCGAGATACTGCATGATGGCACCACTGGCTATCACGCCGTTCTTGAGATGCTCTACACCGAAACCTTTCAGAGATTTTGTCTTGAAATGTCCCAGGAGTTTCTGCAGGGCTGTCTGTTCGGTGAAAACCCAGTCATCCAGTTCGAAGGTACAGTATTTGCTGCCGAAATATTTCTCGAAGTCATTCTTTCGGGCGCGGTCGTAGAGTACCTCTTTCGGCATGAAGTTGCCCATCAGTTTTTCTACATAGTCGTAGGTTCCCTCGCCGGTAAGAAACTCTCCGGTCGAGATATCCAGAAAGCTCACACCGCAGGCGGTCTTGCCGAAGTGTACGGCTGCCAGGAAGTTGTTCTCCTTGTAGTTCAGTACGTTATCTCCCATCGCCACACCCGGTGTAACGAGTTCAGTAATACCTCGCTTCACCATCTTGTCCATCTGGCTCAGTCCCTTCTTACCTTTTATTTCGAGTCGTTTCTTCTTCGGGTCTTCCAGCTGGTCGCATACCGCTACGCGCTTGCCTGCCCTAATGAGTTTAGGCAGATAGGTATCCAGAGCATGATGAGGGAATCCTGCCATCTCGGTCGTACCCGTAGAACCGCCATTGTTGCGTCGTGTCAGCGTAATGCCGAGTATACGGGATGCCTCCACCGCATCTTCGCAGTAAGTTTCGTAGAAGTCACCGCAACGGAAGAGCAGCAGCGCTTCGGGATGTTTCGATTTCATCTCGAAAAACTGTCTCATCATCGGTGTAAGACCTTTATTATCGTTTGCCATTATCTTTCTTCTCCTTATATTATTTCTTTAAATTTACATAGTTTCTATCTACAATACTCCTCCTTAAACCACAGCCGGTATATCGGGTCAACAAAGACAAAAGCATCGTTTTGCTTTTCGATAATATCTTTGTTCTGGAGCGTTTTCCTGTTCTTGACAATCGTATTCGGATTACCAAGATTATAGATTTGTTTCACGGCTTGCGAAGAGAAATGCTGTTCGCCATTGGCTATAGCCTTAAGCATCTCTATCTGGGTGGAACTGAGATTCTCCGTATCATTCTGAAACATCGGGGTATTGATGTTGAGTACCTGTTTCAATCCCAGATGATATATATCTTCCGTCACTTCCGAAACCGTGAAACTCCAGATAAAATAGCACAACTGCTGGAGATACCAGGAATGGCACGCCACGGCATCACAGATCCGCTCTGCCATCTCTGCAGAGATTGACTTTCCTGTCTTCTCGAAAGATGACAGAATGAATGGAATCCAATGCTCCTTAGCTATCTTCTGCATGAAAATCACTTGTCCGAAGCGATAAAAAGGACTATTGGAATTGTTGAAGATATTGAGCATCATGTTTCGCTTGCTGCCGTAGAGGCAGTAAGAGGTAAGCTGCTGTTGCTGCCATACCGAGCGCATCTTTCCCTCCATATCCTTATACTCAGGAAGGTTAGCCAACTGCTGGAACTCGTCTATGCAGACGATAATCCTGATGCCCTTTTCCTTTGCCAGCAACTCAGGCAGTTGGAGAATCGCCATCTTATCACGCTCCTGTGGCACAAACTTCAGGTCGAAAGCCATGAAGTCGGTCACCTGGTCGCTTACTACAACCTGCGGTATCACGCCTGTCAGGAATTTCTTTGCATCCTCTATCCACCGTTCCATTTTAGAGGAAGCACAAGCTATAACCTGACTGGCAAAAGTGCGATAAAATTCAGATTCAGAGCCGATGCTGAAGGCATCGATATAACAGATTCTTACGTTATTATCCTCACCAGCCAATTCGCTCATCGCCCTTTTCACTAGCGATGATTTACCCCATCGGCGTGGTGAAATCAGCATCACGTTGATATGGGAGGACAGTAATTGCTTGAGCAAAGCCCTGTCTTCCTGTCTGTCGATAAAATTCTCATTGGTGGCTAATGTACCAAATTGAAATGGTGATAGATATTTTGCCATATTCCTAGTAATTTGGTACAAAGTTACGAAATATTACCCTAAGGTAAGTTACCCTAAGGTAATATTTAGAGTTTTTTAAATGAATATATGCTGCATTACCATAATAAAGCCGTACTTTTGTACTCATGAAAAAGAAACAATTATACATAGGGGTCCTGTCGGTTGCTTGCTGCGCTCTCGTAGCAATAGGCATCACCTTGCACCTGCTCTACCCCAAGAAACAGATACAGAACCTGGTGAAAACTCCACCGGTTCTCCGGCTCAAGCCACAGCCTGCAGATACACTGAAGAAGAAACCTGTGAAGAAGATGGATTTCAATATCTCCGGAACTTTAAGAGATAAGGAAGGAAAGGGAGTGGCTGGCGTCATCGTGAGCGATGGATTCAACTGTGTGAAAACCGATGCACAGGGCAGATATAAGATGAAGCGAGACAGCCTGGCAAAATTCATATACTATTCTGTTCCATCCGATTGCGAAGTTCCTACCCATTCTAAGACCGATCGCACGGCTTTCTTCTACCAAAAGGTATCCAAGGGGAAGAAAACCTATAACTTCACCCTCACCCGACTGCCGGGCGGCAAGGAGATTCACTATAAGATGATTGTCATCGGCGACCCGCAGGTTACCAATGCCTACAGCCCTTACTATACTTCACCGGATGATAATCCCATCAAGAAGAGCGATGTAGAAAGATTCACTACCCAGACGATGGCGGATATCAGACAAACCATCCAGAGTCTTCCAGCCGGAACTCCAGTATATGGACTCAGTATGGGCGATGATGTACAGTATTATGGCGGCTACAACGCCAAACTGGAGCGTCAGATACGCCAGGCATTGGGCTCATCAGAGATGCGTCTCTTCTCCGTCATCGGCAATCACGATCAGGATGGCAAGGCGCTCTACCGCAGGAAGTGGGAGGAGAATTTCGGTCCTACCGATTTTTCCTTCAACCGTGGCGATGTGCATTATGTCTGCATCAACAACTGCTTCTTCCATCGCGGCATGTCTTATTATTCTCCTGGAGAATTACGTGAGCGCCAGGTGAAGTGGCTGAAGCAGGATCTCGCCCTCACGCCAAAGGATATGAAGGTGGTACTCTGTTATCATATTCCTTTTACCTTTGGTAATGCGCCTTTCAGCAAGGCGAAGCCGCTGACCAATGCCCATGAGGAGGGACACTATTCTTCTTCCCGTCTCTCGCTCCTGCTTTCTTTACTGAAACAGTTTAAGGGCGGTTACGAACTCTTCTGCGGACATACTCATTTTGCCTGCAACCACGAAATCAACTATGAGGGAGAGGATGTGATGGAGCATTGTCATGCTGCTGCCTGTGGCAATATATGGCAGTCGAATATCAACATCTGCGGAACTCCAAATGGATATTATGTATACAGTTTTGTGGGTACCAGCATCAGCAACTGCTATTACAAGGGAACTTTCTGGGATAAGAGCAAGCAGATGACCTTGTTCCGTGCGCAGACCGATTTCAACGGCGAGAAATACTCTAGGGATTGGCAGTTGGCAAACAACAGGAATATCCTGGTAGCCAATGTCTTCAATGCTACCAGTCATTGGCGCGTGGTAGCCGTAGAGGATGGCAAAGAATATCTGATGGGGCGCCTCAGCGGAAAGGGGCAGGATGCCTTTGCCGCAGGCTATCATCATAAGTATAGCGAGAGTGTATCCTATCGTTTCGTGAGCAAGGGGAATGGTTATCTCATCATGAACCACCTATATTATTATACTCCTAGGAATCCGAATGCCAGAATCATCATCAAGGCATCCGATCCTTACGGAAATACCTATACGGCATCGAGCGATGAGGTAACGACAGAGCCTTTCGCCAACTATGCCCATTATTACGAAAAAGAGTATAAGGAATATAAGAATAAGAAAGACAAGATGTTGCGGGATTCTATATCTGGCAGACAGAAAGATTCACTTGCTGCTAAGAAGAAAACGCCATAAATGCCCTGAACCAATGGTTACAGGCCTAAAGTAAAGGTAGAACGCAAGCAGCACGCCCTGAAAGGGCAGAAGCTCCTAGCCCAGGGCAGCGCCCTGGGTACAATAGCAATAAACAAGACGCCCTGTAAGGGCAAAAGCTTCAAATATACAAAGCTTTTGCCCTTACTATTATATTTGCACTTGGAAAAATAAAGAGGTAAAAATCTTTATATCTGCAAACTTTTGTTAACTTTGCAGAAAATTAGATAAGTACAATAAAAAAAGAAGAATACTCCATATCCAGCGTTAACCCTGTGCCCTTTCTAGCATAGTAAAGGCTTAGCCCTGTTTGGGGAACTGGATATTTTCTGAGCAGAAGCTTGAGAGTAAATTAGCCTGCTTGTGTAGAACAAGACAGGACTCGTAGTATAGTTGTAGCCGCTCAGAACGGAGCACCCTTCTTATTAAAAACTTTATTCAATATGCAAATATACGGAATAGATTTGGCAAAAGAGAAATTTGACGTAAGTTTTTTCGACTTGACATCAAAAAAAGTATCAAACCACCCTTCACATAAGGTTGTAAAGAACAATTTTAAGAGTATCGGAAGGTTTTTAGAAACCCTTCCAAGCGATGCTGTATTGGTTGCTGAGCATACCGGAGTTTATGGTGATACTCTCTTGAAGTGCTGCATGGATAGCAATGTGAAGATTGCCTTTGTGGGTGGATATGTCATCCATAGATACAGAGCTACCCCTGACCGTGCCAAGACGGATGTCCTGGATTGTGCACTGCTCAGAGATTTTGGAGAGAGATATCCTGATAAGCTGAAATACAAGACGTTTCCAGAAGAGGCTCTATATGAGCTTCGTCAATTGGCACGCCACCGGGAAATGCTTGTAGAACAGCGTAAGCAGCTAATAACAGCCGACAAGAGCGAGGATTGTCGTCCTATCAGAAGTCTTACCGTCAAGCGAAGCATGGACCGCATCAAAGAGATGTTGGACACGGAAATTGCAGAGACGGAAAAAGAAATGTTGAAAGTCATAAATGGACATGAGAGCATTCGCCACAACTATGAGCTTGTTAAAAGTGTCGATGGAGTTGGGCTGATTACCGCAGTAGAACTATTGGTAAAAACAGAGAATTTCACAAAAATAACTACAGCGCGCCAATATGCTGCTTATGCAGGAACTGCGCCATACGAAAAATCATCGGGGAAAATGGACAAGGGAGCACATATATCCAAGATTGGTAATAGACGGTCAAAGACCTTGTTGTACATCTGCGCAGAAAGCGCCAGATTGCACAACAAGGAGATTAAACTGTATTACGAGAGACGTACTTTAATAGATAAAAAGCCGCGTCATTATGTACTAAATGCCATAGCAAACAAGTTGCTAAGGATCATATTCACCCTCGTGGAAAAAGGTGAATACTATGACGCAAACTTCATTAGGCAAGACCCAAGGGTCGTTAAATATAATTAACGTTAAAAAATACGCTCAAAGCTTGCTCAATTAGAGTAAAACAGGGCGACTATTTTGTGTATGTAATTACCCAGGGCGCTGCCCTGGGCTAGGAGCTTCTGCCCTTTCAGGGCGTGTGGAGTTTATTTGTTCAGTTTCCAGGTAACACCATCTTTGGTGTCCTTTACCTCGAAGCCGGCTTCAGCCAGGGCATCGCGAATCTGGTCGCTGGTAGCCCAATCCTTATCAGCCTTAGCCTTGGCACGGAGATCGAGAACCATATCCACTACCTTGCCATAAGCCTCCTCACGAGCATCATTGTTGGCTCCCTTCTCACTCTTCAGACCGAGCAGGTCGAAGGTGAAGAGATGCATGGTGTCTGAAAGCTCCTTCAGGTCTTCAGCAGAGATGTTTGCCTTGTGGTCGAGGGCTGTGTTGATTACGTGGCAAGCCTCGAAGAGATAGCTGATAACGAGCTGAGTCTGGAAGTCATCGTTCATCGCATCGTAGCAGCGCTGGCGCAACTCGCTTACAAACTTCTTTACCTGCTCATCGCTCTGCTTAGCCACAGGCACACGCTCCAGGTCGTTCAAACCGTTCATCAGGCGCTCCAATCCCTTCTGGCTGGCCTTCAAGGCATCATTAGAGAAATCTACTGTGCTGCGATAGTGAGCGGAGAGGATGAAGAAACGGATGGTCATTGGCGAATAAGCCTGCTCCAAACTGTCGTGATTGCCAGTGAAGAACTGCTCCAGGGTGATGAAGTTGCCAAGACTCTTACCCATCTTCTGACCGTTGATGGTAATCATATTGTTGTGCATCCAGTAACGAACCATCTGGTCGCCCTGAGAAGCCACAGCCTGAGCAATCTCGCACTCATGGTGAGGGAAAATCAAATCCATGCCGCCACCATGAATATCGAAGTGGCTGCCCAAGTACTTACGTCCCATCGCAGTACACTCGCAGTGCCAGCCAGGGAAACCATCGCTCCAAGGACTAGGCCAGCGCATGATGTGCTCTGGTGAAGCCTTCTTCCAGAGGGCGAAGTCAGCCTGGTTCTTCTTCTCGCCGATACCAGCCAGCTCGCGGCTCTCGTTGATCACGTTCTCCAGGTTACGTCCTGAGAGGATACCGTACTTATGATCCTTGTTATACTTCTCGATGTCGAAGTAGATAGAGCCATTGCTCTCGTAGGCATAGCCATTGTCCAGGATTTCCTGAACCAGTTTCTCCTGTTCGATGATATGGCCTGTGGCATGAGGCTCAATGCTAGGAGGGAGTACGTTCAGCGCCTCCATGGCATCGTGGTAGCGGTTGGTGTAGTACTGCGCAATCTCCATTGGCTCCAACTGCTCCAGACGAGCCTTCTTCTCAATCTTGTCATCGCCTTCATCTGCATCGTGCTCCAGGTGGCCCACGTCGGTAATGTTTCTAACGTAGCGAACCTTATAGCCCAGGTGCTTGAGATAGCGGAAGAGTATATCGAATGTGATGGCTGGTCGTGCATGACCGAGATGCGGATCGCCATACACGGTAGGGCCACAAACATACATGCCCACGTTAGGAGCGTGGAGCGGAGTGAATCTCTCTTTCGTACGAGTGAGAGTGTTGTAAATCAGTAATTTCTGTTCCATCTTGTATGAACCTTTCTTTTATATTATTTATATTTTGAGTGCAAAGTTAACTCATTTTTCTGATATATCCGACAAATCATTCGCAAAATGTTATTAAATTCCTCGAAAATATCAATGGAACAGATCTTCCATGGTCAATTCTCTCTGTATGATACTGCTATACTGATTTTTTGCCAAACCATAAGTGGTAAGCATAACCTGCTGGCAACTCTTGCGAGTCTTTGTCTCCTGTTCAAAGATCCATTGGCGATTTTGTAGCGTTTCGGCATATTGCTTATCTATTGTATAAGGCCGGGTAGAGAACTTGATTTCGCAGAGGTTTACGATATGGTCAGCTCTATCCAGCACCAGGTCTATCTGAGCTTTTTGCTCCTTGCCCTTGCTAAACCATCCCGAAGTAGATACAGCCATGCCACTGATTCCCATCGCCATCTTGATTTGCTCCACATGAGCCAGGCAAACCTGCTCAAAGGCATAACCTGCCCATGAGTTTATCTTTGGTGTGCCCAGATGATGCTGCCAAAACTGCTTGTCGTTGTTCTTGCCATCCTGCAGGAAATGAAAATAGAATAAGGTGTATGCATCAGTAAGTTGATACATCTCGTCGCGTTTCTTCTGTCCGAACGAGGTATAGCGGCGAATGAAGTCGCTTTGTTCCAGTTCATCCAATACTCTAGTCGCACTCCCCGCATTTGGTAAGCCTGTGGCTTCCAGTATCTCATTGCGAGTCAATCCCTTGCTCTTTGCAGCCATGGCTTTTGCTATCAGTAAGTGGTTGTCTGCATTGCGGAACATGGCTTGATACAGATTCTCGTATTCTCGATGGAGTTGACCATCGGGATGAAACAACAACTCATCGATGTTCTGCGCCAGGCTCTTGGTTGATTCCAGCATGCTGAGATAATAAGGCACACCGCCAAACACCATGTAGCTCATCACTTGGTCGTAATGGTTCATGGCAATCTTTTTATCCTTATAAAACTCTTCGCACTCTCGGAGGGTAAAAGGATGCAAATGAATGCGACGATTCACTCGACCATATAATCCACCATGATTGTTGAAAACCTTGTTGATAATCCACGAAGTGGCTGAGCTACAGCAAACTAGCAAAATATCCGTTCTTGCCGAAGCCCAACTGTTCCAAAACCATTCCAAGGCGGTAAGAAAAGAGCCGTCCACTCCATTCATCCATGATAATTCATCAAGGAACACCACTTTCTTCTGCTCCTTGGATGCTTCCAGTATCTTGATGAGCGCATCGAATGCCTCTAGCCAGGTCTTTGGCAGAGCAAGGGGTGCATCAGAATATTTGCAAAGCGCATGGTAGAAATACATGAGCTGTACATCCTTGTTTTCCTGGTTGACACCTGTGGCATAAAATGCCAACTTGTCGTCAAAGGCCTCTCTTACAAGAAAAGTCTTGCCTACGCGACGGCGACCATATACGACAACAAACAGCGATTCCTCTACTTTGTATGCCTCTTCGAGCTGTTGTAGCTCACGTTTCCTTCCTATTATCTTTGTCATATATTATATAGTGAATGGGTTAAACAACCTGCTTGTTTTGGCTGCAAATATACAAAAAATACCACTTAAAGCCAAACGAATTGGTAAGAAAGTGGCTCTAAGTGGTAATTTTAACATATTTAGAGCCACTTTAAGCGCACAGATTGGGCATGGAATGACAGAAAAAGGAATTTGAGAAAGTACAATCAGGCTTTTTGATTCGGCTATCTTTTTGCATAAAGTAAGCAGTTTCTGTATATCTATTCACCATTTGTAAGTTTTTTGCCTAATATATGCATAAAATTATCAAATTATTAACGTATATCGAAAATAATGTGTAACTTTGCAGCCGCAAACAGTTATCAATTATCAAGAAGGCGGCTATAAGTTCCGCTAATGAGTATTAAGTTAGAAGAAAATGGCATATACAAGATTGAGTGCTGCCGAAGCGGCAGCGATGATTAACGATCAAGATACAATCGGATTGAGTGGTTTCACACCAAACGGCGTGCCTAAGGCAACCTTCCGCGAACTCTCCAAGAGAGCCGTGGCTGAGCACGAGGCGGGCAGACCTTTCCAGGTGGGCATCCTCACGGGTGCTTCTACCTCGCAGAGTATCGAAGGTGACATGGCAGCAGCCCATGCCATCAAGTTCCGTGCGCCATTTTCTACCAACAAGGACTTTAGAACTCATACCAACCTGGGCGAGATTGATTATGAGGATATGCACCTCGGTCACATGGCTGAGCGCCTGCGCCGTGGTTTCTATGGAGAAATAGACCTTGCCATCATCGAAGTTTCTGATTTGGAAGAAGGCGAAACCACCTGCAAGGCATTCCTAACCTCTGCCGGCGGCATTGTTCCTACCATCGTCCGCCTTGCCAAGAAGGTGCTCATCGAGAAGAATACCTTCCACAGTCCTGCTTCCCGCTATCTGCACGATGTATATGAGATAGCAGAATGCCCGTTCCGCACACCTATCCCAATCTTGAATGTGGGCGATAGAATAGGTAAGGAGTATGTGGAGATTGATGCACATAAGATTGTGGGTGTGGTAGAATGCAACATTCCGGAGGAGGCACGTGCTTTCAAGCCTCTCGACCCTGTGACCGAACAGATGGGCCACAACGTTGCCGATTTCCTGGTCAGCGACCTGAAGAAGGGACATATTCCTCCTCAGTTCCTGCCTTTGCAGAGCGGAGTGGGCGTAACTTCCAATGCCGTTCTTGAGGCATTAGGACAGAACCCTAACGTGCCGGTATTCAGCGTTTATACCGAGGTGGTTCAGGATGCCGTGGTAAAATACATGCGCGAGGGAAGAATCAAGGATGCTTCCTGCTCTTCGCTCACCGTAACAAACGATACATTGAAAGAGGTGTATGATGATATTGATTACTTCAAGAAGCATCTCACCATCCGCCAGAGCGAGATTTCAAACTCTCCTGAGGTCATCCGCCGTCTGGGTGTCATCGCCATGAATACCGCCATCGAGTGCGATATCTACGGCAATGAGAACTCCAGCCATATCTGTGGCAGCAAGCTGATGAATGGTATCGGCGGTTCCTGCGATTACGAGCGCAATGGTTACATCTCTATCTTCACCACGCAGAGTACCACCAAGAACGGTTGCATCTCAGCCATTGTTCCGATGTGCAGTCACGTGGACAGCACCGAGCATGATGTGGATGTGATTGTTACCGAGCAGGGAGTAGCCGATCTTCGTGGCAAGGGCCCATTGCGCCGTGCCAAGGAGATTATCGAGAACTGTGCCCATCCGGATTACCGCCCTATGCTTCGTGAGTATCTGAAGTTTGCCGAGAAGGGCCACGAGCCACAGAGCATGCGTGCTGCCCTCGCCATGCACGATACCTTCCTGAAGAAGGGAGATATGAGATTGACAGATTTCGGAGAATATCTGAAATAAGAGAAGACCGAAAGATTGTGAAAACCGAGAAGACAAATCTTTCATAGATGACTCAGAAAAATATTGAATTATATGATAAGCGGCATTCATATCCAAGGAATGCCGCTTATTATTTGTTATAAGCATATAGAAAACACTTTAATTCTATATGAATAAACTATACTCCCAGAAGAAAGTTCCGCATAAAGACGCTGAACGGAGAAGTAATTAGGCATCAAAACTTTTTCTTATCAGAACAAGAATAATTTCAATTAACATAGGAGAAAGTTTATCCCTTAATCGAGCTATCGCACGACGCTTCTGTACCTTCACCGTCTCAGCGGAGATGTCCAGTTGCTCTGCAATCTCCCTGTTTTTCTTCCCCTCCATACAAAGAAGAAAGACTTCCTTTTGGCGAGGAGGCAACTCATCTATCGCAGCAAAGAGTTGACGATAGATTTCTTCCTTATTAAAAATATCCAAGGTATCATCCATCAGCATAAACTCCTGCAGATTATCAACTATACTCTGCCGATAGTTGTTGTGTACCGTTTGATGGCGCAAGTGATTGAGAGCAGAGTTATGCACCGTATTATATAAATAGGCGGAAAACTTGGAAATACTGTTGAAAAAAGGGCGACGTTCCCATAGAACAGAGAAAAGATCCTGCACGATATCTTCTGCAATGGTCATTTCCACAAACTGACAACCATAACTCACCAAGGCACGATAATATTTATCGTACAACAACTCGATGGCCTGATTATCCCATTGGCAAATTATTGCAATTTCAATATCACTTTTCTCACTCATGAGTGCAAAGATACGCATTTTTATGCAGTAAAATTTAAAAATGCAACTTTTTTTCACTTTTTTCTTGATTTTTGTAACCACAAACGCACCCGAGTGTGTTATAATAGTAAATACAGAGAATAATTCTATCACAAAAGTATTAGAAAATATGAATAAGAATATTGATATCAATACACTCGTCAGTAAATTACTGACTGGCGAAATCTCAGAGGAAGAAGGCAAGGAGCTCTTATCAAGAGTAGAGCAAGATGCGTCGCTAAAAGACAAGATAGAGCATCTCATGAATGAAGATGATTTTCTCCAACGCTACCATCTCTACAAGAGCATTGATGCCGAGAAAGCAAAAGCTACATTCAAAGCATCTCTCCAACATGCAGAGGAACAGGAAGATAGAAATGATGACAAAACTGCTACCATCATCTGGTTGCGACGCATAGCCGCTGCAGCAGCTATCGCCCTCATATTAATGGGTACATGGATGTATTTCGGACATCAAGGTTCCACCCCACCAGCCGTCATCACCGCAGAACTGCATCAAGCCATAGAACGGGTTCAGCAGAATGACATGAATGGAGCTACACTTACCATCAACGGCAAAACCATCAAGGTGAAAGATGCACAGAGTGCATTGGCACAAACAGAAAAAGTAGCTGACAGTAAGGATGGAAGCAGTTTCTTTGGAAGCGACGAAATAACAGAAAGCTCCCTGATAACAAAGAAAGACAAGGAATTCTGGATGGTACTGGACGACGGAACCTACGTGCATCTCAACTACAATACCACCCTCATCTATCCTAATCACTTCGTAGGCAGCGAGCGTAAGGTAAAGCTCAAGGGAGAAGCCTATTTCATCGTGGCCAACGACTCGAAGAAACGACCTTTCATAGTAGAGACTGCCAACGGAGATGTACACGACTATGGTACCGAGTTTAATGTCAACACGATGAAGGAAAAAGGTGTAACCAGCGTTGTTCTGGTGAAAGGTAAAGTTGGTGTGAGCAGCAAGTACGGTAAAGAATACCTGTTGAAACCAGGCGATATGGCAACCCTGAAAGCAGGCAGAACACCAGACATCCAGCAAGTGGATGTTAATCTTTACACCTCTTGGAACACGGGCAACTTCTTGTTCGACGGCTGCACGCTGCAAGATCTGATGGAAGTTATCTCCCATTGGTACAACATGAAGGTGGAGTTCTCATCCGAAGACATGAAAGAACTGCGATTCACAGGAAGCATTGACAAATACGAACCGATGGGACAGACTCTCAATGCTATAGAGAATATCACAAGATTGAAGATAACTGCCAAGGAAGGCATCATCAACATCAGAGAATATAAACATTAATATTATATACAACATGAAAAGATTTTTATCAATGATGGCAATAGCCTTGTTAGCGTGCATCGCAACAATGGCTGCCACAGCCAAAAAGACGAATCTGAAAATACTCTATGTAGGAGGTCATTCCGACATAGAGACTTTAGGAGTAGCAGACTATGACAAGGAAGCTCATGCCAAGAGTATTGAGACAAGAACTGCCGCCTGGAAAGTCTTTCTTGAAACATATTTCACTACAGTGAAAACGGTACAAGGAAAAGACTACAACTACAGGATGTCATACGACTATGATGTAACCATCATTGATGGCGACCCAACTCCTATTGAGCCACGTCGCACAATCATTGAAAATGACAGATTCAGCAAGCTGATACCAGCCAAGTATTTCCCAGAGAACTTTGACCGCCCTGTCATCACCATCGCAGACGAAAGCGAGACAACAGGTCGCTATATCGGTGTGAAAAACGACTGGTATTGTCTCTGCCTTCTTGGTCATGCTTACAACATGAATACCAAGAGTGCCATCTTCAAAGGTCCTTATAAGGTGAAGATAACCACCACAAATCGCCCAACTCCTGCAGGCGCAAAGGAATATGCAGAAATGTGCCAGGAGAAGCTTCCAGATATGATTCCGATGTGGAAAGTACAGAATAAAGACTATAGCAACACCAAGGGTTATAAGGCAGGTTTGGTTACTCGCCAGTGGGGCTATCTGGATTCTCCTGATACAGAAATCATGTCGGGTGGCGAAAGTGCCAAGAGCTATGGAGCCATCGCCATCGGTCGCCATGCCAACTTCTTGCATTGGGGTTTCTCTGCGTCTCCTGCAGATATGACAGAAGAAGCTAAGCCGGTTTTCCTCAATGCAGTTATTTATATCAACAAGTTTAAAGGTCATCATATCATTGCCCGCAAACTCAATGAGGGAATTTCTACCCGCACTACAATTGATGAGCACAAATATACCGTAAGCAAAGAAAACTACGAAGCTTACAAAAACTCGATTGAAGATTTCAACAATCAGATTAAGCATCTGGCGGATTCACTTCAAAAGGTGGTTGCTGCTGGCGGCAAGATGAGCGAAACAGACAAGATGTATATGAAAATGGCAGAAAATCCTCAACCCATTTCATCCTATATTGACTATGTAAAGGAAAGGGCAGGAGAACTGTATGAAATGTTTGGCACCGATGTTGACAAATATTCAAGCTATTATACCGAAAATCGCCCATATTTCTATTGCAAGCTCAATGAATATGGAGAAATTCTTGACGAAGATGCCAAGAGCATCGGCATCGCCAATAACGACAAGCGTATCCTTGACAAAGCTATCTCCATGTGGGAAAAAGGCAAAGACATAGAGAAGGCAAAGCGCATCCTCTATCGCTATACGTTGCTCCGTTACGACAATGCCAAGCAATGGCGAGAGTGGTATAATAAATATCAGAGCAAACTCTTCTTTACTGAGAGCGGAGGCTGGCTGTGGCTGGTCAATGATCTCGATCCGAAGACTCCAGGCAATGACTACAGCGTTCTCAAATTCTACGAATTCAATGAAAGCAACATCGCTCCTATCCAAGAGAAAGCAACCAAAGAAGAGCCTGTTGCCCTATCATCCGCTGTCAGCGCTGTGGGCAAAGACAAGGAACTCATCATCCGCATGAAGATATATCCAGGCTATCACATCTATGCAAAGGTAAGCGATCAGGACCCTTATATCCAGACGACTTATGACCTCAAGGCAGAAGGCGATGTCAAACTGGTAGGCGAACTTCAGAAACCTGTTGGCAGACCTATGGCAGGCTCTAAATCTATCATCCTTGAAGGTGAGCAGATTTTCCGTCAGAAGATAGAAGGCAAATCGGGTAAGATTACCTTTATAGTCAACTATCAGGCTTGCGATAGCCATGTTTGTCTGATGCCAAAGAGCAAGACTATCACGATAGAATTATAAAAATATTGGTTTAATTTTATACAATACTCTGTTAATTCTTATGTAATCGATTGAAAATGAGAGAGTTAATTAACGTAATACAACTAATAAAATTTGGTTAAGTGGCTGATTATCAGTAACTTTATAGTTCTCTAAGCTCAAAGTTATATGACATCAGAACCACTCAACCAATATACGGAAATATGCAGAGATGCTATCAAAAGTTCATCTGCAAAGTTAAGCAAAACTTTCGAGAGTCTACTCTTGGAAATACTTTTATTGTACATGACGATACAAAGAAAGATAAATTTCACTCAAATGGAGCGTTACGGCACCCATTGTGAGCAGACCTACAGAACGAACTTCAACCGTGGTCGTGCTAAATGCATAGACTGGGTGAAGTTCAACCTTGCCCTATGCCGACGTTACTTGAATATGGATGGTCTATTGGCTATAGCCATCGATCCGAGCTACATCAGCAAGTCGGGTAAGAAGACTCCGCATATCGGTACTTTCTGGTCCGGTTGTGCAAGTTCCATGAAGCATGGGCTTGAAATCATGGGGCTTGCACTTGTCGATGTCCATGCCAACAGTTGCATGATGCTGCGCGCCCATCAGACTCCATCTACTGGAGAATTGAAAATGCGTAACATGACTCTCGTGCAACATTACATAGCGGTCATCAAGCGTTATAAGAAGGATTTGTTGAAGGTCACCGATATTGTTGTCGCTGACGCTTTCTTCTCTATCCGTCCGTTTGTGGACGGAATCAAAGAGTGCGGTTTCCATCTTGTCAGCCGCTTCAGGGATACTGCGAGCCTATATTATGTGTATACGGGACCTCGTTCCAATAAGCCTGGACGTCCCAAGACACTTGACGGAAAAATCAACTACAAGAAACTTGACCTCACACGTATGGCAGAGTTGCATATTGAAGGACTTGAAGGCACAGCCTACACACTCATAGCCTATTCAAAGGCATTGAAGCAGAAAGTGCGCCTTGTCATTTGGGTTATGCCGAACGGAAAACACAAGCTTTTCTTCTCAACAAAGACATCCATGTCGGGTGAGGAAGTGTTGCGCACATACCGCTCAAGATTCCAAATAGAGTTTTGTTTTCGCGATGCAAAGCAATATACTGGTCTTACGCATTGCCAAGCAAGACACAAGAACCAGTTGGACTTTTCCTATAATGCATCATTCGCATCACAGAATGTTGCGAAAGTGATGATGAAGGAAAATGAATTGCCGTATTCCATGGCTTCTTTCAAGGAGATTATGGCAAGCACATACATCGCTAAATTAATTTTCAACAAGTGTCGGAGAATACCGAACCGAAAGTTAATTAGTCATACTATCAAAGAACTCTTTGGCTGGCAACGTAAAGCTGCTTAGCCATTATCTCAAATTTTAACGAACTATTGTTTATAACAAGAGAGAATGAAAGAATTTGGAAGAATGAAACGAATCCTTTTCGCTACCTCCCTGCTTGTAGGAGCAACCCTATGTGGAGGAACCAGTACCGCTATGGCTCAGCAGTCAAAGCACCAGACGGTAACTATCAATGCAAAGTCGATGAGTGTGAAACAGTTCTTCGCTGAAGTCAAGAAGCAGACTGGCTTGAACTTCATCTACAGTACAGATTTGGCAGCCAAGTTGCCACACATCACGGTGAATGCCACCAACCGCCCGTTGCGCCAAGTACTTGACGAGGTGATGAACAAGGTAAACTGCCGTTATGAGATTGAGGGTAATATCGTGACTATCACTCGCCGTATAGCAGGTGAGAGAGTACGTAATGTATCCGGTGTCGTCACCGATGAAAGTGGCGAGCCGCTGATTGGTGTGTCCGTATGCATCGACGACAGCAAGGTTTGCACCATCACCGACAGCAAGGGTTTCTATACCTTGAAGGTGCCAGCCAATGCTTGCACCTTAAAGTTCAGCTACCTCGGTATGAGCAATGCAGAATTACGTCTGGGAAGCGGTAGAGCACCTTTAAGCCGTAACATACAGATGGTTACCGACAATCAGCTTTCTGATGTTGTGGTAACAGGTTATCAGGAGATTTCCAAACCTAAGATGACAGGTTCTGTCACTACCATCACCTCAGCCAAATTGGACGAGCGTTACACCACCAACATCATGAACAACCTCGAAGGTCGCGTGGCAGGTCTTTCCACTTATAATGGAAAGATGACTATCCGTGGTACCTCCTCTCTCTATGCCGAAACCACCCCATTGCTGGTAGTGGATGGCGTACCTGTAGAGGGAAACATCGACGATTTGAACCCTTACGACATTGAGAGCGTAAACATATTGAAGGATGCCGCAGCCAATGCCATCTATGGTGCCCGTGCATCCAATGGTGTCATCGTAGTAACCACCAAGAATGCCAAGAAGGCAGGCAAGATTGACATCGACTTCGCAGCCAACCTCACGGTATATGAGAAGAAGAACGTAGATTATGCCGACAATTTCTATATGACTCCAGAACAGCAGGTGGATGCGGAGGCCAAGTATTGGGACTACTATTTCTTCCATAATGATGGTGAAGTGGCTGACCCTATCGTTACTACTGCTCAGTCAATCTCTATGGGTACCCAAGCGGTAACTCCTATCGAATATGCCTATTACCAGCGATCTAAGGGAGAAATTTCCGAGGAAGATTTGCAGAACCAGTTAGCTTCTTTCAAGAAGAACAACTATGCCAAGGAGTATGCAGATGCCGTATATAAGCAGAGAGTGATGCAGCAGTACAACCTCTCGCTTCGTGGGCGCAGCGATAAGTTCACCAACAACCTGACTATCAACTATAAGTATGACAACAGTGGACTGATCAATCATTTCGCCAATCAGTTTAATGCCCAGTATAAGGGTTCATACAATGTAGTCAAGTGGCTCACAGCCTCCATGACTATCAATGGTATCTATAGCAAGAGTAAGGAAGTAGGTTACGACAACAATAGCTACTATAGCGATATCTGGAAACAACCAGCCTATATGCCATTCTATAATGCTGATGGAAGCGTCAAAGGACAACACTATTGGTATGATGGCAATGATTACATGACCTTCGGTTCTCCTTTTGAGGATTTAAGTTCCAATCCAGTGGATGAGTATTACAATAACACCCAGGTTACCCGCCGTCAGTATATGCGCTATCATGGAGATTTGCTCTTCAAGATTATTGACGGATTGACTGCCAATGCCCAGTTTGTATATGAAACCAATCATAACACCGTAGAATGGAATGCAACACAAGATAGTCATGTGATGCGTACCATGCGTAATGCTTATTATTATCAATCTGCAGATGGCACTATCAAGAACTACGTTCCTACCACTGGCGGTCTGCTCCGTACTACAAATAGTGACGGACGTTATTGGACAGCACGTGGACAGCTGAATTATGCCAAGACCTTTGGCAAGCACGACATCATGGCGATTGCCGGCTTGGAATTCCGTGAAACCAAACTGACAGGTTCTAAGGCCTTAATGCTGGGTTATGACGACCAGTTGCAGACAAGCTCTACCCACACAATAGACTTTGGAACATTGAGTACCATGAACTATTCACCTCTTTTCTTTGGCGCATCAGGTGGTTACCCTGCAAGCCAATTTGTATTCGATCCTTATATCAAGGAAGGAATGGGAGTTGTTCCTGAGACTCACCACAAGTATGCTTCTGGTTATTTCAACCTCACCTATACTTATGATGAGAAATACAATGTGTTCGGTTCGTTCCGTAAGGACTATGCTGATGTATATGGCTTGAACGCCAAGTTCCGCGGCACGCCACTCTGGTCAGTAGGTGCAGGATGGTTGATTCATAATGAAGACTTCATGAAGGATATCAAATGGGTAAACTTCCTGAAACTCCGTGCCAGCTATGGTGTAACTGGTAACATCTATCAAGGTGCAACCAGTTATATGACAGCTACATCAGGAGAACTCAATCAATATACCAACTTGCCATACGGCACCATCGAAAGTCCTGCCAACCCTAACTTGAAGTGGGAGCAGAGCCGCACTACCAACATCGGTATCGACTTCGGATTGCTCGACAACCGCTTACGTGGTTCCATCGATTATTATAACAAGGCGGCAAAGGATGTGTTCTCTTATCGCACCCTCGACCCAACAACGGGTTTCACCTCTATGTTCGTCAACATGGCTTCTATGCGCAATCGTGGTATAGAATTGCAGATTACTTATGATTGGCTGAGAGGGGCAAGCCGTAAGAATTGGAGTTGGACCACCAACTTCACCATGTCACACAACAGTAATATTGTAACCGATGTAGAGAACCCATCAAACAGAGCATCCCAGTTGATTGAAAGACCATACGTCAAAGGAAAGCCATCCAGTGCCCTCTGGTCATACCGCTTTGCTGGCATCAGCGACCAAGAAGGCGAGAAGGGTCAATCTCTGTTCTACATTGAGGATGGGGGCAAATCTCACAGTGCAACAGGCAAAAGTATAAGCATCTTGGAATACTCTGGTCAGAGCGAGCCAAAGGTTATCATGGGTATGGACAACAGCGTAAGATGGAACGGATTCTCTTTCAGCATTCTGATGGCTTACTATGGCGGTCACATGATGAGAGCCTTGGCGCATAATGAAACATTCTCAAGCACCTGGAGCACCGCTATCGCCAGCTATTTCCTGAATGCATGGACGCCAGAACACCCAACAGATATTCCAGGCATTGGCAGATACGCCTCTACAACGACTGGCTCTGAAACAACCTATAGCAATAATGCTATTCATCATGCAGACTTCCTGAAGATCAGAAATATCGTATTGGGCTATGATTTTCCACAGGAGTGGTTCAGAGGAACAGGCATCAACCGCCTCTCTCTCCGCTTCCAGATAGACAACCCTAAGTATCTATGGGTAGCCAACGATGTGCATGTTGACCCAGAGACTCTTGGACTCCGCAATCCAAGTTCATACATCTTTGGTCTGAACATCAGTTTCTAATCTCTAGAATCATATAACATAAAAAGTAAGATCACAATGAAAAAAACAATATACAGTTTACTGGCAATCACAGCATTGCTGTTCTCATCTTGTGAGAGTTTCACGGAATTGGAGCCAAAGGGCAAGAACTTGCTTACCACAACCGACCAATTAGAAATGCTTCTCAACAAAGAGTATGAGGGATGTTCCTCTGATATGCGACAAATGGCTGGTGATATGATATATGCCTACAGCAATGTAGCAACAATCATCAGTCAGCCAGTTAAGACCCGCAACGTCATCATCTGGACTTACGATGAAGCCAATATGGACAAGATGGCAGAATTGACTTCCAGTGATCAAGACTACACTAATTTCTACGGCTACATCGGCACGATTGCCAACCCAATTCTCTCAAAGATTGATGCCGCATCTGGTACGGAAGCAGACAAGAAACTTTTGAAAAGCGAAGCCCTGACATTGAGAGCCTGGTCATTCTATATGTTGGTCAACAAGTTTGCCAAGGCTTACAATCCAGCTACAGCTGCTACAGATTCAGGAATTATCCTGATGACAGAGGATAAAGATATCCAGACTGCTCAACCTAAGAGTACGATTGAGGAAGTTTATCAGCAGATACTCAAGGATGCCAATGAAGCAATTGAGATAGATGGTCTTCCTAACTCTGCCGTTAACAAAATGCGCTTCAGTAAACCCGCAGCTTATGCCGTAAAGGCATTGGCATTGCTCAACATGCAGAAGTATGACGAGGCAGAAGAAGTGGCCAAGCAGGCTATCGACATCAATGGCACCATTAACAACTATAATACCTCATATCTTGGTAGTACCCAAGGTTATATAACAGGCGGGACTTATCCTGTTATCAATCGTGGCAAGAAAGGAACCGATGAGGATTATTTCTTAAATGGAAATTCTGAAAGCTTCAATGCTTACACCCCTACTACCATGGCAAACTTTGAGGACGGACATGCCTATAAGGACAAGATGAGCAATATGAATATGATGTATGATTACCTGATGGATGCCGGAGTAAGTATGCTGGGTGAAACTGGTTTCAATTTAACTTTTGATCTCAACTCGTTATGGAATGATGGTGGTCTTCGCTCTACCCAGATGTATCTCACCATCGCCGAATGCGAGACCCACAAAGGCAACTACGATACAGCCATGGAATATCTCGACAAGGTACGCGTAAACCGCATCGATCCTGCCAAGTATCAGCCCCTCAAAGGCACAGTCAGCACCAAGAAAGAAGCCATCAAGCACGTGAAGCAGGTGACCATGAATGAGGACATTTACTCTGTCAATATCTTCATAGACAAGAAGCGCTGGAACCAGTGCGATGGCTGGAAGCAGAACTATAGCCGCACACTTGCTGGAAAGACTTATACCATCACTCCAGACAGTAAAATGTGGATATTCCCATTCCCTCAGAGCGTGATAAACAATAATGGTAATATCACACAGAACTACAAAGAATAAGAAAACAATATACAAATTTCCGAAAACGAAAAGAGGTCAAGCAAAGCATTTCAACAAGCTTTACTTGACCTTTCTTTATCTCCCTTTACCTATACCGATAAAGCAGTCGAACCCTTTTTGTCTGCATCTTACAGGAATCCGGAGGATCGCCTACTGACTGGTAATGTGTAGTGAGAATATCGTGAGTGATAACCCCAAATCGTGATGGATGATAGATGATTACATAAAACTTATTCACGAATACGGCTGCATCGGGTTATAAATATGGCTGCATCGGGTCACGAATATGGCTGCATCGGGTTACAAATATGGCTGCATCGGGTTACGAATATGACTGCGTAAGCTAACGGAGACGTATCCGTTAGCTTATTGAGACGTATCCGTAGGCTTATCGAGACGTCTGCATCAGCTAACTGAGACGTCTGATCTCGCTTACTGAACTACTTGAGTTGCTTGATTGAACCACTTGAATTAGCTGACTGAACCACTTGAGTATTCTTCTTCATGTGCTTGCGTACAACCATAAAACTTTTTCAGCAACTTTTCCCGGAAGTATGGAAGAAGGCAGAGCAGAAGGCAAGCATGAGGCCAACACAGAAACAGCACAACGATTGCTGGCAATGGGACTTTCTGCCGAACAGGTTTCCAAAGCTACCCAGCTACCTTTGGAAATCATTAAGAATCTGAGCAATTCATAAACGGAGACGTAGATTACGAATATCTCCATATAATCAAGGGTCTATACGCCACCTGTTCTTCGTGGTATATAGACCCTTGTATTTTGCCGTTAGGCGTTATAATGATTGTTACTCAGCCCAATACCAGCCTTCTTCCAATTCTGGTTTATCATCGCCATTGCCTCCTTGACCCATAGTAGATGCTGCGAGGAGGGTGCAAGAGGTGATATTTACCACCTGCATCTCTGGCTTTGTATATTCTTTCTTTTTCATATCCTTTTGATTTTAAAATTCTTTACTTAACCATGATTTTATAAGTCTTGCTGCCACGCTTCACGATGTTCAGACCCTTCTGCAGACCATTGGTACGACGACCATTCGCATCATAGTATTCTGCATTGGCATCGTTGCTGATAGCGTTGAGGTTGTCAATGGCAGTAGTGCCATCACCCTTTCCGATGCTCAGCATGGCTGCTCTTGCCAGATATTCATTGGCAGGATGGATGTATGCACGCATCGGTTTGATGCCCACGCGATTGCCATCATCCAAGTCAGAGACACGCCAGAACTTATTCTTACCAATGATGTAGTCGTTTTTGTCAAGACCCTTATTGTCTTTGCCGCCAATCTTGGTGAATGAACCTACGAGGTTGACATCTGTGTTTGTTCCAGCTACAGTTGGGGCAGTTGCAATTTCTGCATTGCTTGCAGAAAGACTAAGTGATGTCTTACCCTCATTCATCTTGAAGAGCACCGGAGTGCCGGCAGGGATTATGCCCTCTTCATAACTCTCAAGAGTGATACAATCATTATCAATACCTGTAAGACTATAGAACTTACATTCTTTTACCTGGCTCTGGTCAATGGCGAAAGGCAAGCAGAGCGTTCCCCAGGTAGAACCTTTAGGGATATCTCGGCTATAAGAGATGGTCTTGGATATGAATGGCTCATAGTCCTTGAAGTCCTCGCCGTCGGCAAGTGTCAGATCTTCGGTAGCCACAAACTTGTTGTTTGCATCCTTTGTTACCTCGATGTTTCCAGCCTTGTCTGCTACATACTTATGCAGAGTACAGCCCTCGTTGCGGCAGTCCATGTGATAGATGTGTTTGTCGGCGTCATGTTCAGGACTTGCCAAGGTGGCAGACATTTGGTGAACCAGCACATCCTCAGAAGTGCTGTTGCTATATGAGGCAGCCGTATTGTCACAGTAACGGAATGATCCATTATATACTGTATTACCCTTTGTAGCTGTCAGTACAGGATAAGCATCTGTGCCTAGTTTCTGGTACCAAGCCAGTTCGCCTTCTGATGTACTTCCGTTGAGCAAATAAGCCACCTCACCGCTCTTAAACTGCTCTATGGACTTTCCCTCTGCCTTGCCACTCACATCTTTTCCGTTTATACCGCCTTTGGCTGTGTCACTAAGATAATAGCAATTTGTTAATGTACCATCATAGTTATAGTCATATCCGCACACGCCGCTGACGTGACTTTGTCCGCTGACAATGCCTCCATTAAAGCAATTTGTTGTTGTAACACCACAGCCATTTCCGCACACGCCGCCGACAAAAGTTTGTCCGCTTACAGTGCCTTCATTAAAGCAATTTGTTATTATACCACGCGAGTTTAAGCCGCACACGCCGCCGACAGAATTTTGTCCGCTTACAGAAGCTGTGTTATAGCAGCTTTTGATTGTGCCATTGTTATAGCCGCACACGCCACCGACTTGTTGAACATTATCACCTGTTCCGCTGACAGTGCCTTCATTAAAGCTGTTTTCTATTATTCCGCCTTTTTCATTTAATCCGCACACGCCGCCTATTGCTGCTAATCCTCTGACAGAACCTGTATTTTTGCAATCTCTGACAGTGCCATAATTCACTCCGCATACACCTCCCCCAAGCTCACTGAACTGAAAATATGAATCCAAAACTCCTACGTTGGAAATCTTGCCGTTGGCTCCTATGCTGCCAAACAAGCCAACATAAGATGAGGTAGGATTATTGAAATACAATCCGCTGATGGTGTATCCCTGGCCATCAAAGGTGCCAGTATATGAAGACCAACGAGCACCAATAGGTTTCCATTCTGTAAGGTCGCTTTTGCTTACCAGATTTTTATTTGCGTCAAGAACGCCTGTGTTCACGATAATGTTTGCCGTGAGGATTGCATTGGCAGATAAATTCTTTCCCCCCCGTCTGGAAGCGTACCATTCACCAGACCTGCAAACCAATAAAGTTCGGCTCGGTTACTAATTTGATATGGTTCGTCTACGGTGCCTTTACCTTCCGGTATGGCTAGAGGAATACTTTTCGCCAACATCATGGATGGCATAATCATGGTTGTCACGAACAAGAGCATCGTGAAAAACCATCTCGATTTTACAAAATTCTTTTTCATATTTTTTGTTTTTGAATTAATAATTTCTTGTAAAAATAAATACTTTTGCGCATTCAGCCAAATCTTGCCACTATGCAGCGGCATTATCCACCGAAGCACCTATTCTCTCATTGCCATCAGATATACTGTCATTCCCAGGATGATGACGAAAGCCTGTCCGAGAAACAGATAGATATAGAATCTTTCTCTCTTGATGAAATCACAGAAGCTGTAGCGAGCCTTGTAATTTTCATCAAGATATATCCTGTAGTCTTGAACCATGGCATAGCCCATGACTATGGCGAACAACAGAAGACACAATGCCACTATAAGAATAGCCTGTTCCTCTTTCATGAAAGTCTGAATTATATTTTCCATGGTGCATGGATAGTGTTTTTTTTCAAAAAAGGTGTCGCATTCCTCTGTTTAGGTGTCGCATTCCTATGAATGCGACACCTTTTTTAACGTATTTTTTCATTTCGCGATGTGTTTTCCTGGCATTTATCGAAAAATGGTTAATCCTACATTTTATCCTCTGCGGCTACATTTTCAGCCATTTTCTCCCGCCATTCGGCAGGAGTACAGCCATCCTTTAACTTGAAAATGCGGTACAGATAGGGGCAGGCAGAGAAGCCACAAAACGTACCTCGGCAAGCCAGAGGCGGAAGGTGGAGTTTAGGAATGAAGTGAAGTAGCGTGCCAACTCGTTCTTGGAAATATCCAGCGAGCGCGACAGGATAACCATGATTCAATATGGTGTCCCCCCGCCGGTGCGCCAGTCTTCCTGCTTCTCGAAATTCTCTTTCCGAAAGCCAGGGGTGTAAAGTTTCTTTATTCTGAAGTTTCGCAAGTTCACGACTCTAATAATTCATTCCGAAGTACCAGAGAGGGATGATGATTCCATGCCCCGTCTCTATATCGTCTTTTACGATACGTCCGTTTTTTACATCCTCTATCTGCTTTTTACCTTTCTTCCTTCCGCCAATCTCAAAGGTATAATCACCAATGGTAAAGTCGGAAACCCTGGAGGAAGTAACGTCTTGCTTTTCTCTCATCTGATTGTAGAAGAAAGTTTCCCTTATGTTTCCTATGTTGGGATTAGAGGTGAGTACTGACATCAGACTTGGGTTATCGACATAAACTTTTTCCACCTTCCCCAGATTGCGCATACCCGAAGTATCATCTCTGAGCAGACCTATCATTCCTGCACGCTCCAGATAGACGAGATAATCAGGCACGTTGTTCTTACTTACCCCTATTTCTGTGGCGAGGTTATCTACGCTTGGCTTATAGGGAGCCAACCCGGAAAGAATAATGAGCATACGCTTCAGCTTGCGTGCTGTTGAAGCTTTCATATCAGCATATTGCGGAATGTCAACTTCTACCGTCTGGTCTATCACCTGCAGCATTCTTTGCGTAAAATCTCCCTCTATGGCAAATGGGTAATAGCCATGGTCGAGGTACGCTCTGAAAACAGGCAATGGATGGTCCAACCCCGGAATCTCTACCTGGTGATTGAGTATTTCGTCGAGACTGAAAACTCTGGTCTTGATGCCTTCAAAAAGTTGCAAGTATTCCCTGAACGACAAGCCTTGCATCATATACATCAGCGCCCGACGACTCAGATCAGCTTCGCCCTTCTTGATATCCAAGACCGATGAACCGGTAAAGATAAGGTTCAGGGATGGGTGCATGTCGTAAATTTGCTTCAGTTCTCTGCTCCAACCGGCATACTTGTGAATTTCATCTATATAAAGATGTGTACCACCCTCCTTGATAAACTCGTCAGCAAAGTCAATCAAGGAATGATTTGAAAAATAGATATTGTCGGCAGACACATACAGGTGATGGCCTTCCTTAGACAGCTTGATGCGCTGAAGTATCATGGTGGATTTTCCAACACCTCGCGGACCAACGATACCTACTAATCGTCCATTCCAGTTGATTTCATCATATTTATATCTGATGAAATCAAGCGGAGTACGTTTCAATAACTCCGCCATGTATTCATAAAGTTTATTGTCTATCATATCTTGCTCTTTTAGATGAATATCGTTTAAAACTGCAGCAAAGATACAAATAATCCCTCAATGAGGGATGAATTCTTTCGAAAAGTTCCCTCATTGAGGGATGAATTTAATCATTTTTATCCCTCATTGGGGGATTTTTACACATTGCATTACCAAATGAGTTCGTGCCAAACTTGGCAAAAAACGCAAGTTTGGCACGAACTCAACTTATAGTTTCAGGAGTTTGGCAAACTCCCAGACTACAATACCGGCGGTGACACTGACATTCAGGGAATGCTTGGTACCGAACTGGGGAATCTCCAGACAGCCATCGCTCATATCCACGATGTTCTGCTTGACTCCCTTCACCTCGTTACCGAAAATCACGGCGTAGCCTTTGGAGAGGGAAGGGTGAGCCTCAGGCAGGTTCTGGAGCTTGGTGGAGCCTTCTACCTGCTCGATGCTATATACAAAGTAGCCTTTCTGCTTCAGCTTCTCTACAGCCTCTTCGGTAGTCTTGAAGTATTCCCAATCCACGCTGTCTTCGCCACCCAATGCCGTCTTATGAATCTCGACATTGGGAGGGGTGGCGGTGATTCCGCAGAGATACACCGCCTCTACACGGAAGGCATCGCAGGAACGGAAAACACTTCCTACATTATATAATGAACGCACATCATCCAGGACCACTATCAGGGGCAGCTTCTCGGCTTCCTTGAATTCCTCCAGGGTGAGGCGGTTCATCTCTATCGTTCTTAATTTGCGCATTATAATATACCTTATTATATATAATAGAATCAGAGGCGGTTAAGCCTCTGCCTCCTTGGTCTTGTAGGCAAGGGCGTACATGCGAATCTGCTTGATCATCGCCAGAAGACCATTGCTGCGGGTTGGACTCAAATGGTCTTTCAGACCAATTTTCTCTACGAAATAGAGGTCGGCATCCATAATCTCGGTTGGGGTATGACCGCTCAACACACGGATGAGGAGGGCGATGATACCCTTTACGATGAGCGCATCGCTATCGGCAGTGAATACGAGCTTGCCATCTACATAATCGCATTGCAACCATACGCGGCTCTGGCAGCCGTCGATAAGGTTCTGCTCGTTCTTGTATTTCTCATCGAGAGGAGCCAACTCGTTGCCCAAGTCAATGAGCATCTGATACTTGTCCATCCAGTCGGTGAAATCCTGGAACTCCTCTACTACTTCATCCTGCAATTCATTAATTGTTGCCATTATTTTATTTCTTTAATTTCGTTTACTGTAATCAACTTATAGAGCTTGTCGTTAGGGCGTACCTTATCTGGTACAGGGATGGAAACTCTCCAGCCCTGCTGCGCTGTCTCTACCGGTTTCAGGTCGTAGCGGATTTCATCGGCATGGAGATACATCACACCGGTGGTGTTACCCGTAATCAGCAGTTTCTCGCCCTTGTCGAAGGTAGATGCCTCTACGGCTACTTCTGCCACACCCAACTTAGAGAAATATTTCATCACCTTGCCCACTAGCACCTTCTTCTCGGTAGCTACGGAACCGTAATGCTTGTTCCATTCACCGAGAGTCTGCCCCTGGTAATAGCCGTCCCAGAAACCACGGTTGAAGACGGTGGCGAGTTTCTCATCCCACTCATCCTTCTTCTCCTCGGTAAAGGTTCCGTCGAGCACGGCAGCTATCGCCTCCTTATAACATTTCACTACGGTATATACGTATTCAGGACCACGGGCACGGCCTTCTATCTTGAAGACGCGCACACCGGCATCCATCATGCGGTCGATGAAGCGGATGGTCTTCAGGTCCTTCGGACTCATCACATACTTGTTGTCGATTTCAAGCTGGTTGCCAGTTTCGTTATCTGTAACAGTATAGCTGCGGCGGCAAATCTGCACACACTCGCCACGGTTGGCAGAGCGGTTGGCATTAGCGAGACTCATGTAGCACTTGCCCGATACAGCCATGCACAGAGCACCATGACAGAACATTTCGATGCGGATCTGCTTGCCCATAGGTCCGCAGATGTTCTGCTGCTCTATCTGCTCATGGATGTGCTTCACCTGGTCCATGTTCAATTCACGTGCCAGTACGGAAACATCAGCAAAGCGTGCATAAAACTTCAAAGCCTCTGTGTTTGAGATATTTAACTGTGTGGATAAGTGAACTTCCTCGCCCACTTCATTGCAATAGCTCATTACAGCCACATCGCTGGCGATGACGGCAGAGATGCCAGCCTCCTTGGCAGCATCGATGATTTCCTTCATCGTTGGGATGTCGTTATCGTAGATAACAGTATTGACGGTGAGATAGGTCTTGATACCATGCTCGTTGCAGGTAGCAGCTATCTCACGCAAATCATCGATAGTAAAATGGTTGGCTGAATGGGAACGCATGTTCAACTTGCCGATACCAAAGTATACGGAGTCGGCACCAGCCTGTATGGCAGCAGCCAGTGACTCGCGTGAGCCCACAGGTGCCATCACTTCAAATTCGTTTATCTTTGTATTCATGAATGCAATTATCTTTTTTCGGGTACAAAGTTACACCAAAATGAAGACAAAACACAGAAAAATGGAGAAAAAATGACAGAAATTCGATTATATTGACAAATCAATCGCGATTATTTGTCTATATTTGCCTATAAATAAGAATATATCCCTAGGATATACTTCTTTTTATATGAATCCTATCCAGTCTTACGGCTGGTATTATTAATCAAAGTGAAAGCAGATGAAGAATGTTTTTACCTCAGGAATGATTCTGTTCCTGGCAATGACCACAATGGTTAGTTGCACACAAGAAAACGTGATGCTTGAAACAACACCACAAGTCAAGAACCAAGAAGTAAGATTCTGCTTCTTCGAAAGCTCCATTGTACCTATCGGTCAGGATGAAGAGAGCAATCTTGCCAGAACGAGAGCCGACGGGAGCGAGAAATCGCTCAAGGATGCAAACCTCTACACAGATCTGCAAGTATGTCTCATTCCGAAAGGAGATGAAACTACTGCCGGCTATACCGTAAGACAGGAAAACTGGGATGCCGAATTCGGAAACGTCAGCCTGCAGGTGCCGGCAGGAGAATACACGCTCGTTGCCGTAGCAGCAAAAACTGATTTGCAGCAGGAAGAACGAATCGAAGTAAAATCAAGATATGAAATGACCTTTGCCAACAATATCGTACGCGATATGGCGTATACCCTGCAGGGTATCAAGGTGGAATCGGGCAGCAAAGCCGTAACACAGAATGTTTCGCTGAAACGTGCCGTCAGCTGTTTCAGACTGGAAGCTACCGACCCGATGCCTCTTACTACCAATACGCAGGATATCACGATAAGCGGAAGCTGCGGTACAGTGTTCAATCCTTCTACCGGATTCTGCAAAGAAAAGGCTACCATCACCCGAAGTTGGACTTTCGACCCCAAAGAATACCAGAACCCATACATCAAATTCACCCTCTACACCCTTCTGACCGACAATGATGTAACCGACATTCATATAACAACTACTGGAAAGGACAAAGAAGGAAAAGCAGTAAAGACCGTCAACTTTGACAACGTACACCTGGTTATCGGAAAGAAGACAACCTATACCGGTCCGCTCTACACCTACCCTAACAACATGTCGTTCACAGTCAACCAGCCGGAGATTCCAGCATCAGGCTATGACAAGAAATTTTAATAACCCATGGCGTTTTAAGAAAGATTAATGCCACAGATTAAAATCTTTTTTGTATTTTTGCGGCATGGAAAGAAAGAACATTATAACCATAGGACTCGCTCTGCTTGTATTCGCCGGCTGCGGATACAGACAGCAGCGATCCGGTATCTCAGAGACAGGTGGAGGCGAGGATTATCTTCCGGAGCATATCCACCTGATCAGTACTACGCCCGTCAAGGACCAGGGCAACAGCGAACTCTGCTGGGCATACGGCATGCTTGCCACCATCGAAAGCGAGCACATCATGAAGGGGGATTCCGTGAATCTCTCCATCGCCTACATAGCCCGCATGATGCTGGAAGAACAGGCACTGGAATATTACTTTGCACAGGGAAAGAAGAACATCAGCCTGCGCGGTACTGCCCCGATGCTGATACATTATATAGATAAGTATGGTGCACAACCTTACGACAGCTATGAAGATCCGAAGCACGTGAACTACAAGGTGCTCTGCCGCAAGGTGCAGAAACTGTGCGATGGCGCCATCTCGCAGAAAGCGGGCATCAGCCAGCTCAAGGAGGAACTGAACGACCTGTTTGACGCAGAAATAGGCTACATGCCTGCCAAGGCCGTACACATGCTGGGTGCCGAATATACCCCTCAAGAGTTTGCCCACAGCGTATGCTATCCCGAGGAGTATGTATCGCTCACCAGTTTCTCGCATCATCCTTACAGAGAATACTTTGCGCTCGAGATTCCCAATAACCGGATGCACGATGCCTATCTGAACCTTCCGCTCGACGAGCTGATGCTCCACATCAGGAAGGCGGTAGAAAAAGGACACCCGGTATGCTGGGAAGGTGACATCAGCGAACCTGGCTTCAAGGAACCAAGGAAGAACTGTGTAGACATACAGCCGATGGAACGCCCCGTGACCCAGGCATCGCGACAGAAGGAGTTTGAACAGCTTCGCACCACCGATGACCATGTGATGGAAATCATAGGTACCTTCATGAAAGGCAAGCAGAGATTCTACGTCTGCTGCAATTCATGGGGCAAGAACTGGGGCAACAAGGGACTCATCTACCTATCGGAAGACTATCTGCGCCTCAAGACCATCGCCGTATCCATGAGCGAAGAGGCATATCTGTACGACCGGTCAGTGCGATTAGTCGTACCTTACTCATCTCCCAAAGACAGCATAAACCTCCTCTATATATAATAAGGTATAAGCTTAACTATAATCAGGAATAAGCTCCCAAACAGGCTTCAGACATAAGAAATGTGTTAAAATGGTTGACATACATCAAATAGCTGTTAAATAGCACGTGTGTGCGCACACACGTAGTTGATTTATATCAAAAAAGAGGCTTTTTTATGTGATTTTCTCTTAAAACATTTGGTGGGTTCGGAAAATCGTCGTACCTTTGCATCGTCAATAAGACAAAAAGGTTATTAGGTTTTTAGGTTAAGATTGTTAGTTGTTTTAGGTTATTAGTTAGTTTAAAGGTAAATTTAAGATTGTTTATTCAGAGAAACGGTATTAGTTAAGGTAAAGAAAAGATTGTTTATTCAAGGACGACAAAAAGTTTAGGTTATTAGGTTTTTAGGTTTAAGATTGTTAGTTGTTTTTTTATTAGGTTTTAGTTTAAAGGTAAATTTAAAGATTGTTTATTCAAGGATTAACAGGATAATTTCAACAGGTGAGTTGAAGGTAAAAAGATCCAAATGTATGGGATAACCAAAGATGACGCCTGAGCAGAATTGCTGCTTCGGGCTCCGTAATGGAAAGGGTAACAAAAAGCCCTTGAGTTATGAGAAATTTGGGAATATCGTATTAGAAGAGCGCAATTTCGAAATCATTCGAAGTTGCGCTCTTTATTTTATCCCCTAGGTAAAGGAGCTAGGACATATGTATTACTACATAAAAACTTTGCCAAAGACTATAGCCATAACTCCTTAAAGTACTTAACTCATTTACTCCTAGACTGGAGAAAGTTCAGTTTGAGAAAAAATAACCGCCAAATTATTTTGTTTTACCAACGAAAAGTCGTAATTTTGCAGAAGATATATAAAGATAGGAAATTATGGCAAGACATCCTCTTTGGAACGAAGAATACTGGCTCCTGCTGTTGCAGCTGTACCAGAAGAAGCCCATGGGCGTGAAACCTCTCTATTCGAAAGGGATGGTCGACTTGAGCCTGGAACTGCATATTCCACCTGAGTTTCTGCACGAACAGATGTTCAAACTCAGAATGGTGACTCCGAGAATCAAGCGACTATGGGAGAAGTATGCCGATAAGCCACAGAAACTGAAGCGCGATATACAGCGCATCAGGCAGATGAACGGCTGCGGAAACGCCATACAGTTCTTCGAGGGAGTGGAAGTGAAGGAAACATTCGAGAAAAACTGGGAACCACTGGAAAGTGAACCATCGCTCACCCCCGTGAAACTCATCATCATCCTCGATCTCTACTTCCAGCTCACACCAATCACCATGGTGCCGGAAACACCGGAAATCATCGACCTGGGAAAACTCATCAGGACATCACCGAAGGTCATTGCCGAGGCGATGGGCGTATTCATGTACTGCGACCCCTATCTCAACCGCGAAGATGTGCTGATACACCCGCTGCTAGAAGCATGCAGCGACATCTGGCACCAATACGGAAACGGAAATCCAGACAGGCTTTACCAGCTTGCCAACGAACTAAAAGAATACTTTAAGTAATTATGGCTCAAAAACTCATACAGACACAGGCACAGAAGTTACAGCAACTTCAAAGACTTTCAGCCCAGCAGATGCTGCAGGTGAAACTGTTGGAAATGCCGCTCACGGAACTGGAAGACAGTATCAATGCAGAACTGGACGATAATCCCGCTCTGGAAAGCGAGAACCCAGACGACATGCTCAACGAGAATGTCGCCAATGATGATTCGCCCGCAGATGATGAGTACGACAACAGCAGCGATGAGGATGCCTACGAGGCTGAATCTGAAAAAGAAGAAAGAAAAGACGAACTGGACCAGGCACTGGAAAGCATCGGAAAAGACGACCAGATGCCTGACTACAATACAGACAGATACAACAACCAGGACAGCGCTGACTACGAAGAAATGGTTTACGGCGACACCACCTCTTTCTATGATAAGCTGAAGGAACAGATGGACATGCAGCCGCTCAGCGACAAGGAGAAGGAAGTAATGGAATATCTCATAGGTTCACTGGATGACGACGGACTGCTCCGCAAGGACCTGGACAGCATCTGCGATGAACTCGCTATCTATCACAACATCAATGTTACGGAAAAAGACATCGAGCACGTGCTCCATATTCTACAGACCTTCGACCCAGCCGGTGTAGGAGGAAGAAGTCTGCAGGAATGCCTTCTGCTGCAGGTTAAGAGACTGCCGAGAGGTGTGCTCCGCAAGACGATGGAAGAGGTGTTTACCGACTATTTTGACGAGTTTACCAAGAAACATTGGGACAAGATCAAGGCAGGACTGGAACTGAACGATACACAGGTAGAAACCCTGCAGGCAGAAATCAGAAAGCTGAACCCGAAACCGGGCGCATCGATGGGCGAAACAGAGGGAAGAAACATGCAGCAGATTACCCCCGACTTCATCATCGACACCAATGACGACGGAACGATTACATTCTCGCTGAACCGTGGCAACATTCCGCAACTGACGGTTTCGCCATCATTCACCGACATGATTGACACCTACAGGAAGCATAAAGACAAGATGAGCCGGAGCGACAAGGAAGCCCTGCTCTACGCCAAGGAAAAGGTAGACAAGGCACAGGGATTCATCGAAGCCATCAAGCAGAGAAGACATACCCTCATTGTCACCATGAAGGCAATTATCGACATACAGCGGCAGTTCTTCCTGGATGGAGACGAGGCTGACCTGAAACCGATGATCCTGAAGGATGTAGCAGAACGCACGGGACTGGACATCAGTACCATCTCGAGAGTGAGCAACGTGAAGTATGCCCAGACTAAATGGGGCACCTTCCCGCTGAAGTTCTTCTTCACAGACAGCTACACCACTGAAGACGGCGAAGAGATGTCTACCCGCAAAATCAAGATTGCCCTGCACGACATCATCGAGAAAGAAGACAAGAAAAAGCCAATCAGCGATGATGCACTTGCCAAACTGCTGAAGGAGAAGGGATTCCCTATCGCGCGACGTACGGTGGCAAAATATAGGGAGCAACTGGGCATACCGGTGGCACGACTCAGAAAATAAGATAGTGGTATGAGTCAGGAAGAAACCGGGGCCCACCACAAAATATTTGAGAGATAAAAAGAATATATACGTTATTAGTGTTATGAAAGAGAAGAATATCATATTGACAGCACGCATCATGAGCATGATCTTCACGCCCTTCTATCTGCCGATGGTAGGACTGATTGCTCTGTTCATCTTCAGTTATATGTCGCTGTTACCGATAGGATACAAACTGGTGATGCTGGGCATGGTCTACCTCCTGACCGTCGTAGCTCCATCGCTACTCATCCACCTCTACCGCATGGTTCAAGGCTGGACCTCGCGTGAGCTGGGCAAGAAGGAGCGTCGTATTGTGCCTTACATCCTCTCTATCGTATGTTACTTCGGCTGTTTTTTCTGGATGGAATACCGCAATACGCCTCGCGTCATCAGTATCATCGTAGTGGTAGCGCTGGCGATACAGATGATTTGCGCCTTCATCAATGTATGGTGGAAGATCAGCACCCATACGGCAGCCATCGGAGGTGTGGCAGGAGCTCTGGTGTCTTATTCTGTAGCCTTCAATTTCAATCCGCTGTGGTGGCTCTGCCTTGTGCTGATGATGGCAGGCGCAGTAGGAAGTGCCCGCATGATACTCCGACAACATACGCTGTCACAGGTAGTTGCAGGATTTCTGATAGGCACCGCCTGTGCTATTTTGGTAATATAAAGTTTATAATAAAATATAAGAAGAAATGAAACCATTAGTAAGCATTATTATGGGCAGTACAAGCGATCTGCCTGTTATGGAAAAAGCATGTAAGTGGTTGAACGACAACCAGATTCCTTTCGAGGTTAATGCCCTCTCTGCTCACCGCACTCCAGATGCAGTAGAGTCATTCGCCAAGGGAGCCAAGGAGCGTGGCGTGAAGGTTATCATCGCCGCTGCCGGTATGGCTGCCGCCCTTCCTGGTGTTATCGCAGCATCTACTCCTCTGCCAGTAATCGGCGTGCCTATCAAGGGTATGCTCGATGGTCTTGATGCCATGCTCAGCATCATCCAGATGCCTCCTGGCATTCCTGTGGCTACTGTTGGTGTGAATGCGGCTCAGAACGCTGCCATCCTCGCTGCTGAAATGATTGCCCTTGCCGACGAGGAAGTGGCTCAGAAGGTAGAGGCTTGGAAGGCGGGTCTCGGTGCCAAGATCGAGAAGGCCAACAAGGACCTGGCTGAGGTGAAATACGACTTCAAGTGTAATTAATCTAATATGTGATATGCCCCATTCTTTTGGGGCATATCTTATCTTATATATTATGGTAGATTTATTCAATTATACCCGCCGTGCCTCTTCTGTGGCACATATCGGAGCCATCGACCTGGGTGGCGATAATCCTATCCGCATTCAGTCGATGACCACCACCAACACCAATGATACCGAGGCTTGCGTGCGACAGGCTGAGGAGATTATCAAGGCTGGTGGCGAACTGGTGCGCTTCACCACTCAGGGTTCCCGCGAGGCAGAGAACATGAAAAACATCAATGCCGGCATCCGTGCCGACGGCTATCAGACTCCGCTCGTAGCCGATGTTCATTTCAATCCTAACGTTGCCGATGTGGCTGCTCTCTATTGTGAGAAAGTGCGCGTCAATCCTGGCAACTACGTGGATCCTGCCCGCAAGTTCATCAAGCAGGAATATACCGACGAGGAGTATGCCCACGAACTTCAGAAGATTGAGGATCGCTTTGTACCTTTCCTCAACATCTGCAAGGAGCATCATACTGCCATCCGCATCGGTGTGAATCATGGTTCACTCTCCGACCGCATCCGTAACCGCTACGGCGATACGCCAGAGGGCATCGTAGAGAGCTGTCTCGAGTTCCTGCGCATCTGCAAGAAGGAGAATTTCCACGATGTGGTTATCAGCATCAAGTCATCCAACACCGTTGTGATGGTTCGCTCCATGCGCCTCCTGGTAGAAGAAATGGAGAAGGAAGGCATGAACTACCCACTCCACCTCGGCGTAACCGAAGCCGGCGAAGGCGAGGATGGCAGAATCAAGAGTGCCGTAGGTATCGGTGCCCTCCTGGCTGATGGCATCGGCGATACCGTTCGTGTAAGCCTGAGCGAGGAACCGGCTGCAGAGATTCCTGTGGCACGCCATCTGGTAGATTACATCGGCAAGAAGAAGGGGCATCTGATGATTCCTGCCACAGCTTGTCCTTCATTCAACTGGCTGCGCCCTACCCGCCGCGAAACCGTGGCTGTAGACAATATCGGCGGCAGCAACGTTCCGGTGGTTATCAGCAACCGAATCAACGGCGAGAGCACCGCTTGTGAGAACAAGGATGCTACGCCAGACTATATCTACATCGGCGGCAAGATGCCTAAGCAGTTTGTGGCTGACCAGAGCTACATCGTAGATTACAACGTTTACGAGACGCTGAACAGCAAGCCAGAGACGACTGGTGCCAAGCTCTACCCTATCTTCCCTGCCATGGCAATGCCGCTCATCGCCAGCATCAAGGCAGACGTGAAGTTCCTCACCCTGCAGTTTGGAACTCCTGCCGAGGAATATATCGCCTGTCTGAAGGCTCATCCAGAGGTGGTGGTTATCTGCGTAAGCAATCATCAGAACCGCCTGGGCGACCAGCGTGCATTGGTTCACGAGATGATGAATGCCGGCTTGAAGAACCCTGTGGTTTTCGCCGAGATGTACCAGCACGGCAAGGAGGAGAAGAGCGACTTCCAGCTGGAGGCTGCTGCTGATATGGGAGCCTTGATGATTGATGGTCTGACCGATGGTATCTGGCTGATGAACAATGGAGACATCCCTGCCCAGACAATAGATGAAACCGCTTTCGGAATACTTCAGGCAGCCCGTCTGCGCACCAGCAAGACCGAGTATATCAGTTGTCCGGGATGCGGCAGAACCCTCTACGACCTTCGTGAAACCATCGCCAAGATCAAGGAGGCAACCAAGCATCTCAAGGGTCTGAAGATAGGTATCATGGGCTGTATCGTGAATGGTCCAGGCGAAATGGCGGATGCCGATTACGGCTACGTAGGTGCCGGTCCTAACCGAGTAAGCCTCTACCGCAAGCAGGTTTGCGTAGAAAAGAATATTCCGCAGGAGGTGGCAGTAGAGCATCTACTCGCCCTCATCGACTCGGACAAGCAATAATGATTTAGGCACGGATTACACAGATTACACGACTCTTTATTAGAGATTATGATATGGTTTATTAGCAGTTGCGCCATAAATCCGTGTAATCCGCGTAATCCGTGCCTAATTTATACCCGCCCCTAATCACTCCCCATTCCTAATCCATAGTGCCTTCAAAAGTTCAGGAATGAATGTTATCTTTAAGTTAATCTCCACCTCTTTATATGGCTCTTTCACAAAAAAAATGTATCTTTGCAACTGTAATCATCAAAAACAGAAAAGATTATGGCAAATACTAAACTGCTCCTGGTAGAGGATGATGAAAACCTCGCCTATATGGAGAAAAGTTGCTTCGAAGATATCATCGGAGGATATGAGGTGAAAACCGCCGTAAACGGCAAAGAAGGACTGAAGGTGTGGCAAGACTTTCAGCCCGATGTTATCGTATCTGATATCGACATGCCCATCATGGACGGAATAGAAATGGTAAAGAAAATACGCGAGGTTGACGGAAAAACCATAATTCTGTTTACCACCGGACTCACCTCGCCGAAAGACCTGAAGGCAGGTTATGCCGCCGGGGCCAACAACTATGTGAAGAAACCGTTTATTCCGGAAGAGCTTGATGCTCATATACATAGCCTGCTCCAACTGAAAGCCGGAGCTCGCAGCGAAAACGCCAGCAACCAGATAAAACTGGGTAAATACATTCTAGATGCCGACCATGCTACTCTGAAAGATACGCAGGATGGTAAACAGAAAATGCTCACCGCACGAGAGGCAAAGATTCTGGAACTGCTGGCAGTAAACAAAAACGAGGTGGTGCGCCGCGAAGCCGTATTGAGCCGGTTCTGGGGAGTGGAAGACAAAGACTATTTTGCTTCCAGAAGTTTGGATGTATTCATCAAGAAAATCCGCACAGCGCTGGAAGACGAACCGGGCGTAGAACTGAAAACCATCAGAGGTGTGGGATTCAAACTCATCGCAGAATAAACGCATCTCAAGCCTCAGAAAATCAGTAAAACGAATCATCTCTATACGGAATGATAGAAAAGAAAACAGATTATTAAAGACAAACATATATGTTAAAAGCGATACTATACTTCTTTCTCCTGATAGCTGAATTTTTCATCACTATCCTGATAAGCGGTTTCTGCTTTGGCCTGTATTATGCCTATATAGGTAGTGATCACATGCCAGGCAACAGCAAGGGAGATATGACTACAACAGAAACGTTTCCTTTCATCATAGCTTTCACCCTGATAGCTACACTCATCATCTGGTTTACCTTTCATAAAGGCAAGTTTTCGAGTTTTACGCTTGGCAAGGTAAAGCCAGAGAGCAAATGGCAACTCATGCTCTACGGCTCTATGCCGATGCTGGGCTTTATCATCGCCTATTATGCCCTGATGAGCTACTTAGGCATTCATTTTATACCTAAAGAAATGAGCCAGTTCGGCTTTTTCCAGATTCTCCCACTGATGCTGGTAAGCACATTTATCTCAGCCTACGTTTTCTATGGTGCCATTCTGGAAGAACTTCTGAAAAGCGGAAAGAAGAAATGGATCGTTCTGCTTGTATATTTGCTCATGATTATGCCAACTACGCTGACAGCAGGTTCGGGCGAGGGAATGGCACTCTGGATATTTTACGTCCTGGCAGCCCTCCCATGCACCTTATACGGTTTCTGGCTTTACTGCAAAACCCGAAGTTCCATCGTTATATTTGCGGTTTATCTCATATCCAATATGGTTCCGTTCAACCTGGGCAGCAACTGGGTTACCATCCTAGTATGCATCCTGGGACTGGGCATGATGGGCTATGGATTCTATCTTCTCAAGAAGAATATAGAACCATTGCTGATACAAGAGGATGAGGAAATAAAAGAATACTAAAACCACCTGATTATGAAGGCAAATAGAACCAAAATGCTCGGTACGATGGCACTGGTAGCCGTACTATGCATGCAACTTTTCTGGATATACAACTCATTCCAAATGAGCGTTCACCAGATGGGCTACGATAATCCATGGAGTCTGGCAGCCGATGTGAGGGCGCATGCCTTTTTCTCGGCACTCTACCAGAGTCGCATCACCCTGCTCACTTCTCTACTCACCATGGTGGTCATTATTCTGAGCCTTATCGACCAAATCAACTATATCGATGAGCAGGAAAGGGTTCGACTGCTGCGCGAGGACTTCTCCTATGCGATGGTTCACGACATGAAGTCGCCGCTCACCTCTATCATCATGGGAACCAAATATCTGCACAGCGGCGTACTGGAGAAGAAGCCGGAAATGAAGGAGAAATATTTCTGTATCGTAGAAGACGAGGCACAGCATCTGCTTGCTCTCATCAACCGCCTGCTTACCATCTCAAAACTGGAACATGGTAAACTGAGTATCCAGAAGGCTGAAATAAATCTGGAGGCGATGATAGAGGATGTGGTGGATAAATACAAGGCGAAATCGGCGAAACCGATTCATATCACAACCCTATTCGGAGCCACTTCGGCACTGGCAGATGAGGAATATCTGAAGGAGGCTATCAGCAATATAGTAGATAACGCCACCAAATACTCGAAGGAAGAAATCAACATTCAGATTTCCACCTCCGAGAATGACAGAAATGTATATATCAAGATATACGATGAGGGTATCGGCATAGCCAGAAGTGAGATGAAAACAATCTTCAACCGCTTTGAGCGTGCTGCTGAGCACGAAAGAGACGCCCGGAAGACCCGTGGCGGCTTCGGTATCGGCCTGAACTACGTGCTGCAGGTAATCAATGCCCATGGCGGCAAAGTAAGCGTAAAGAGCGAAAAAGACAAATGGTCGGAGTTCACCATATCGCTGCCGAAATAATCAGCTTGCACAGCCATATTAATAACAAAGCTCCCGATGCATCATGCACCGAGAGCTTTGTTTTATCTTATTTCACGATTGAAGAAACCGGATTTCTCACACCCTTCATTCCTACGAGGAATGCCTTGGCAGCACCAAACTTGAGGAACATATCCAAACGGATAGGAATATGATTCTCATCATCGGTTACATAGAAATCTACGATTCTCTTATACTTGCGATTCTCATACTCCATATAGGCAAGACGCAGGCAACGGTACTTCACACCATTATCTGCCTTGATGGTAACCTTACCATCAAACTTTATCTGAGCTGGAGTGCGGTTCTTTCCATCAGCAATAGGGAATTTTACGGTATAACCCTTCTTCCAGTTGGCAGGATCGAAACTGCGGGCACGCAGGAAGATGTTCATCATGTCAAAAACACAATCATCGTAGGTGGCATTCTTCCATACATGCTTACCATCATGCTGCTGACGGTGCTGTTTGAGATGACACCTACCGCCAGAATAGCTGTAGAATACCTCATCTACCGTATAGCGCTTGCCCTCGTGAGCTCCCTTACGGAAATACATAGGCGCCAAATCGGTGCCGCTGTAGCAGAGCAGAGTGTCGCGAAGCACAAAGATATCATCTACACGCTTATTGCCTCTTGTAACAAGAGAACCGCGATAAGCAGGCTTACCATGACGGGTGGTTTGGACGATAGACATACTGGCATTACCAGCTTTTACCCAAACAAACTTCCAGTTATAATACAGATTGTAAGTAAGGAACTCACCTGACTTGAAGGCTGTATTACGGAAGGTACACTGGGCAGACACCGTAGTGCTGACCAGAAGTAGCAATAATGCAATCCCGAATGATTTAATCGTTTTCATAACTCTTTATAATTTAGGAATGTACTCGATGCCAAGTTTCTTGGCACGTTGCGCATTCTGGTTCTTAACTTTCTTTTCTTTATCAGGCTTCTGCTTGGTAATGGCACCAGGCTTCTGACGAGAGAGTTCGCGGACCGTAGGATCCCAACTCTCGGTTAAATCCCATTTAGCCTTGCATTCTATCACGTCTGGATAGTAATACACCTCTTCTGCCTGTTCATCCTTATCATAGCAGCCTGTATCCCACTTGCCGTTGCCGTTGCGGTCTACTATCAGACGCATGTAATACTTCTCCGGCTTGAGATAATAGAATTCGGCTACTCCGTTCACTGCCTTCACTTCTTTCACCACCTGATCCTGCGCATTGAGTAGCTGAACGAGGAGCGGATAATTGCCGAAATCGTGCGTTACATTAATGAGCAGCGTACCGTAAGTATCCAGGGAATTGACCTTGAAACCTTGTTTTACAGGTTTAGATACAAGTCCGTAGATGTCCTGGAACGCGGCAGAATCAACCTCCAGACTATATTCTATGTCCGGACGCCACTCGCCTCTCAGAATATACTTGCGGTTGCCCAGCGGCTTAAACTCCATCGGCGCCCTATACCATAGCGTATCATGCTTGGCATAGAGATGAATGCCTGCCGTATCGGCCTTGGCAAGCGGCGTATTGAAGGTGAAGATAACATTCTTGTCAGGATCGAGCTGAGAAGAGACACTCATCTGAACATCAAGCGGTTTTACAGCCATCACGCTATCATAAGGTTCACCCTTCTTCTTCAGTTTTTCCTGCTTCTTGGTCCATTTCTCCAGTTCCTTAGCCTGCGCCTTCATACGCTTTTCGTAAGGTTCCTTCGAAAGAATTTCGAGCGTATCAGTCTGGTTGCGGAGCACGCCCGTACTGTCTGTCATACGGTAAGTAAGCTCTATATTCAGCGTATCCTGGTTGACCAGCGCCGTATCCTTGAGCCAATAGGTAAGCGTATCGTTCTTCTCCGATTTTTCCAGAATAAAGGCATTTTTCTCATTAAAATTCAAGCCCTTGATCTGTGGCAGGATAGAATCACCATAACTGTAATAGAGCGAGAAACAGTTGGCCTTCTGACGCTCTGCCTTGAGGAAGAAGCGGTCGGAAACCAGTTCGGTAAAGGCACGGAGCACTACATTATCCGGTAGGAAATGAGTATAATTAACCTGATCTATCGACTTGATATGCAAGGAATCAATCCATGTAGTATCCTGTCGTACATCCGGCTTGCTTGACGGCACGATAATATCATGAGAAAAAGCGAGTTTTTCGCTTTTCTGGCTGAACATATAGTTGCCATCCATATCCTGCAGGGCATAGATGCGGTAAGAGCCCGGAGCCACACCTTTTATGACGAAGCGACCACGGCTGTCGGTACGGCTTACACGCAGCATAGGCTTGGTCTTGAAGGCTGAATCGGCATGATCAGCGTAAAGACCTACCAGAATACCCTTAATAGGCTCCAGATTCTCCGATTCGAGCACATATCCCGACACCTCCATCGTATCGATGACCTCGCCGGTAGAGAAACTGTAGGTATAGTTTCCCATCGGATTGCCCTCGTTATTATCGCTGATGGCATCGGAAAAGTCGATGGTATAGGTAGTATTCGGCTTGAGCGAATCTACCAGAGAAATCTGAATATGCTTGCCCGAAGCCTTGATTTCAGGCACTTCGAGCTGCGGAGGCGAAACAACCACTTTCTCGGTAGGATTATCTACCTTGATATATTCGTCGAAATAGATATTCACCTTCTTCTGCTTCACATTTACGCCCTTATCGGCTGGCGAAGCTCCAATCACCTTAGGAGGAGTTTCGTCGAACCAACCACCATCCGGCTGTCCCATCTTGGCACAGGATGCCAACATGAGGAAAGCTAAGACGTAGAAAGGCAGAAACAGTGAATTTGCCTTCAACTTGCTCTTTATGTCGTTCAATTGAATCATTCTTTATATCTTCTTAATATCGCAGCATCACTTCAACTTCAGACGGAAGAAGCATGCTGCTTGTTTTATTTGTTCATCATGAGCATCTCATCAATGTTCTTGCGGCTGTTGCTCAAGCGTGGAATCTTATGCTGTCCACCTAACTTGCCCTTGCTCTTCAGCCATTCATTGAAGAGTCCCGGCTTGGCCTTCACTATCTCCAGATGCTGGAGGGTAACGTCGTGAAAGCGCTTGGCCTCGTAATCGCTGTTGATTTCCTGCAGCTTCTGGTCTAACAGACTGGCAAATTCATCGAGGCTGGCTGGCTCCTGAGAGAACTCTATGAGCCACTGGTGACGGCACTTGGCATTACTGTCCATATAAACCGGCGCAGCGGTATAATCAGAAACCTGAGCACCAGTCTTCTCGCAGGCATAAGCCAATCCCTTCTCGGCATTATCCATGATCAGTTCCTCGCCAAATGCATTAATAAAGTACTTGGTACGGCCGGTAATGACAAACTTATAAGGATTCTTGCTGGTAAACTGAACCGTATCGCCGATGAGATAGCGCCACAAACCACAGGAAGTGGTGATGATCATAGCGTAGTTCTTGCCTACCTCAACACCCCAGAGAGGCACAACGGTAGGATTCTCGCTGCCGAATTCGTCCATAGGGATAAACTCGTAGAATACATCATAATCTATCATAAGCGACATGGCTGGGTCTGCCGGATCATCCTGCAGTCCGAAGAATCCCTCGCTGGCATTATAAGTCTCCATATAATGCATGTTCGGCGAAGTGATGAGCTGTTCATACTGCTTGCGGTAAGGAGTAAAGGCAATACCGCCATGGAAGAATACCTCCAGATTAGGCCATACCTCTTCCAGATGCTTCTTGCCGGAAAGTTCCATGACACGCACCAGCACACTAAGCATCCAGCTTGGAACACCCGAGATATTGGTTACGTTCTTATTCATCGTTTCGCGGGCAATAAGGTCGCGTTTCACTTCGAAATCGCTCAGGAGAGCAGTTGACTTCTTAGGAACACGCACCAGATTGGCAAGCGGATTGATATTTTCGATGAGGATAGCGCTCAGGTCACCCACCAGACTATCCGACACATTATAGTTAGGCGAATGGCTTCCACCTAAGATAAGGCTCTTGCCATCAAAGAGTCTGCTCTTCGGATTATTGCGCAGATAATAGGCTACGGCATCAAAGCCTCCGGCATAATGAATGCCATGCAAGCCATCATGAGAAACCGGGATAAACTTACTCTTATCGTTGGTGGTGCCAGATGACTTGGCGTACCATTTTACCAGTCCCGGCCATAGAATATCCTTTTCGCCATGACGCATACGGTCGATATCCCCCTTCAACTCCTCGTAGGTATTGACAGGAATATTCTGTGCAAATTTATCATAACTGTTGGTGGTATTTAATAAATGCTTGACACCATATTCAGTATTTTTTCCTTTATTTATAAGGTGCATAAGCACTTTATGCTGCAAATGTTCTGCATCATAGACATACTTCTCCAACTCCTTCTGCCGAGGTTTGAAGACGTTACTTACTATCGTTGTTAAACTCATATCTAGATATATATCATTTAAGTAGATGCAAAAGTAAATCAAACTTTTGATATAGAGAAAGTTTTTACTATTTTTTAATACAAAAGGGTAAGATAAAGTATACAAAAAGGAAATATACAACACAAAAGACTCCCATAAGTGGCGATATTTACCATCTTATGGGAGTCTTCTGTAAAATCGTATTTCCTATCCGGAAAGAGATACAGTTTACTCATCGTTACCGAAAGCAGCCGCTTCGGCAGCGGCAATAATCTCTTCTCTTGATAATTCCTTAGGCTGAGCCGTGATGTCGCTCAAATCGAACTCATCACTCTCCTTCTTTTCATCCTTCACCTCGACCTGCACTTCAGTTTTCTGGGCAGTTTCGGCAGATTTCTCTGTGAAAACCTCCTCTTTGAAAACATTGATGTGCTTCTCCTCTACCGGTGCGTTTTGTGCATCAGCATCCTGCGAGATGATGAAATCGTCTTTCACTTCTGTGTTAGGCACGTTTTCAACAGGTTCCTCTTCCATCTTGGTGCGGTTAGCCTTAGCTGTGAACACAGCATCAATATACTGTGGTTCTTTGCGCAGTTTTTCCAAGCTAGTCTTAGAAGCCACCTGCTGGCTTTCCTTCTTGGAATAGCCCTTTCCTACTCCACCTTCAACACCTTCGAGTACAACCTGATAGGTGAAAATCGGGCTACCATTCTTGTCTTTTTGCTGGTCTAGCATAACGAAATCCAGCTTCACGCGGTTTTTCTGGCTCCATTCGATGAGTTTGCTCTTGAAGTTAACCTCCTTATAAGCCACCTTATCGATGTTTATCATTTGTGCCAGAATACGTTTCTGCATAAAATACATGCAGGCATCGTAACCACGGTCCAGATAAATGGCACCTACCAAAGCTTCGAACGCATTTCCTCCCATATAACTGTTATGAGAAGAACTGTGGCCATTAGAAAGAATCAGCTGGTTGATGCCCATTTCCTGTGCCAGTTTATTCAGCGTATCACGCTGCACTAACTTGCTTCGGGTATTGGTAAGGAATCCCTCACGCTTGCCAGGGAAATGCTGGTACACGATATCTCCTACTACAGCATCCAAAACCGCATCACCCAAGAACTCCAACCGCTCGTTGTTCACTGGTTTTCCCTTAGAATTGCGGTGCATGATGCTCTTGTGCAACAGCGCCATCTTGTAGTAGCTGATGTCGTGAGGATAAAAACCGAGGATTTCATATAAAGACAAATAAAGCTCTTTATCCTTGCGGAAAGAGAGCTTTATCCTATCTATAAAATTATTCAGCATACTTCTTGAATACTACACAGCAGTTGTGACCGCCGAATCCGAAAGTATTACTCAATGCAGCACGAACCTCACGCTTCTGAGCTTTGTTGAAGGTAAAGTTCAAGTTGTAATCGAGCTCTGGATCATCATCACCCTCTTCGTGGTTGATAGTAGGAGGAACAATATCGTTCTTCACACTAAGAACACAAGCCATAGCCTCTACTGCACCAGCAGCACCAAGGAGGTGACCAGTCATTGACTTGGTAGAACTGATGTTGAGCTTGTAAGCTGCATCACCGAAGACAGCCTTGATAGCCTTAGCCTCTGAGATATCACCTACGTGGGTAGATGTACCGTGAACATTGATATAGTCAATGTCCTCTGGCTTCAGATTGGCATCAGCAAGTGCACGCTCCATAACGAGCTTAGCACCAAGACCCTCAGGATGAGATGCTGTGATGTGATAAGCATCGGCACTCTCGCCCTCACCTACCATCTCAGCATAAATCTTCGCACCACGAGCCTTAGCGTGCTCAAGTTCCTCGAGAATCAAGCAACCTGCACCCTCGCCCATGATAAATCCATCACGGCTTGCGCTGAACGGACGTGAAGCATGCTCTGGGTCATCATTACGTGTTGACAATGCATGCATAGCATTGAAACCACCTACGCCACAAGCGCAGATAGCAGCCTCTGCACCACCGCTAACGATGATGTTTGCCTTACCCAAACGAATCAGGTTGAAGGCATCAGCCAATGCATTGCTTGAAGAAGCACATGCAGATGTAGTAGTGTAGTTTGGTCCGTGGAATCCAAAGTGGATGGAAATCTGACCTGAAGCGATATCTGCAATCATCTTAGGGATGAAGAATGGGTTAAACTTAGGACCATTCTCCTCGTGAGTACCATAGTACTTCACCTCATCCTCGAAAGTCTTGATACCACCGATACCTACACCGAATACAACGCCAACGTTGTTCAAGTCTTCCTTCTCAAGATCGATATTAGCATCCTTTACACCCTGCATGGCAGCAATCATAGCCAACTGGGTATAACGGTCAAGCTTGCGAGCTTCCTTACGATCAATCCAATCATTGATGTTCAGGCCTTTAACCTCGCAAGCGAACTTGGTCTTGAAAAGGGTTGTATCGAAATGAGTAATAGGCGCAGCACCGCTCTTACCAGCAAGGAGGCTCTCCCAAGTTTCCTCAGGAGTATTACCAACTGGAGTCACAGCACCGAGACCTGTTACAACAACTCTCTTTAATTCCATTTAGTATAATTTAGCTGCTAAATTACTTAGCGTTCTCCTCAATGTAAGAGATAGCGTCACCTACAGTAGCAATCTTCTCAGCCTTATCGTCTGGGATAGAGATAGAGAACTCCTTCTCGAACTCCATGATCAACTCTACAGTATCCAAAGAATCTGCACCAAGATCATTTGTGAAGCTTGCCTCTGGCTTAACTTCAGCCTCATCAACACCGAGTTTATCAACGATAATTGCCTTTACTTTGCTTTCAATTTCTGACATAATTGTAACTTTTAAAATGTTTATAAATCAATTTCTAATTAAAAATCTGGGTGCAAAGGAACACTTTTTTTTTGAGATAAACAAATATTTTGGCGAAAAAAGTGCATTATTGTGCACAAACACCCCCTAATTGTGCATATTTTTGGCATTTTTTTCCTTTTTTGTTGGTCGTTTCAGATTATTTTGTTACTTTTGTACGGTATTAATTAAACATTTAAATCCATTATGACATTTACAGAAAAAGCCAATAAGATATTTAATCAGGCGATAGCCGATTATCATATCAAAGACAACATTGATACACCAATCAATAATCCATATCAGGAAGGTAGCATCGAGAACTGCCTTTATCTGAAGTGCTGGATTGACACTGTACAGTGGCATTTCGAGGATATTATCCGTGATCCTCAGATAGACCCGGCTGAAGCACTCGTATTGAAGCGCAGAATCGACAAGAGCAACCAGGACAGAACAGACCTCGTTGAGCAAATCGATACTTACTTCCGCGAAACATACAAAGACGTGAAGGTTCAGGATGATGCACGCATCAACACTGAGAGTCCTGCATGGGCTGTTGACCGCTTGAGTATTCTTGCCCTCAAGATTTATCACATGAAGGAGCAGGTGGAACGCCCAGAAGCTTCGGCTGAGCACAAAGCGAAATGCCAAGCCAAACTGGATGTCCTCCTGGAACAGCAGGTAGACCTTTCTACAGCTATCGACCAACTCTTGGAAGATATCGAGGCTGGACGCAAATACATGAAGGTTTACCGACAGATGAAGATGTACAACGATCCTTCAACCAATCCTGTACTCTACAAGAAATAAAAAAAACAGAATAGGAGAGCGCATATACCTTATTATATAATAAGAGGTATGGCTCTCTTTTTTCACCTTATATTATATATAGAAGAAAAAACGATGAAAACTGAGCATATCCTGGTAATTAGATTTTCAGCCATGGGCGATGTAGCCATGACCGTACCTGTAATTCAATCTTTGGCCAAACAATACCCGAAAGTAAGAATTACTGTGCTCAGTCGTCCCTTTGCCCGTCCTTTCTTTGAAGACTTGGCTCCTAACGTTGGCTTTATGGAAGCTGATATCAAGGAGGAATACAAAGGGGTGAAAGGACTCAACGCACTCTATCGCCGATTGATAGCCAAACAGTTTACAGCAATTGCCGATTTACATAGCGTGCTGCGTTCCGATTATCTGCGTATGCGCTTCAACCTGGATAACTTCAAGGTTGCACATATTGACAAACATCGCAAGGGAAAACGCAAGCTGGTAGCTTCTAATGGTAAAAAACTTGTGCAGCAACCTACATCATTCCAAAACTATGCTGATGTTTTTGCACAACTTGGATATCCTATCCACATGGATTTCACATCTATCTATGGGGATGGAAAACAAGGAGATTTAAGTATCTTACCACAGGAGGTATTCGGAGTAGGAGAGAATGCTATCTCACTAGAAGACAAGCATATAACAGAGCCGTGGATTGGTATTGCTCCCTTCGCTGCACACGAGGGAAAAATATATCCTATACAACTGATGGAAAAAGTTATCCAGCGACTTATCCACAATCATCCACACGCTCATATCTTCCTTTTCGGTGGAGGTAAAGACGAAACACCAGTGATGAACGACTGGGCTGAGAAGTATCCACAGCTCATTAACGCTTCTTCTCATCTTAACGGATTGAAACAGGAACTCATCCTGATTAGTCATCTGCACGTTATGGTGAGCATGGATAGTGCCAATATGCACTTGGCATCGCTTGTTAACACTCCTGTAGTAAGCATCTGGGGAGCTACCCATCCATACGCAGGTTTCATGGGCTGGCATCAGGATCCTGCCAATGCCGTACAGCTTGACTTACCTTGCCGCCCTTGCAGTATCTATGGTAACAAGCCTTGCGCTAGGGGAGACTTCGCATGTATGAAGAATATCTCTCCTGAACTGGTAACAGAAAAAATTGATTCTGTTTTGAACAAAAGATAGGGAATCAGAACTTCTATATATAATATTATATCAGAAACCTATATATAAATAGGTATAGAATAGAAAGAAACAGATGGAAATCCTATAACCAAAAACTACCATATAAATAACTCAGACCAGAGAGCAGAATATCCTGATGGATTTCTGCTCTTTTTTGTTTTCCACAAAAGCGTGGATAAGTGTACGGAAAACCCCAATAATAACTTTTTAATAAGTTTGTAAATATCCACACATACCTATCTCAAACCAACGAAAAGAGGATATCCACATAGATATTATTAAGTTTTTAGAAACTTTTTCGCAGTTTTTGACCGAAAAAAGATATAAACTTATTAACTTTGCACCGAATTGGGGAAATGTTGATAAACCGGTTAATGCATTAAGAGACAAGAAAAAGATTTCAAAGGCCTCTGCGGATAAACTGGAATAAGACTTGGATAACGAAATACGCAAGTTTTTATGCAGAATGTTATCCACTTATCCACGGCATATCATCATCTCTATATTCTCTTTTTAAAAAATAAAAAATAAGAAATATAATATGAATGTTATGGTGAAAAAAGAATGGATTGAGAAAGGATACGTTGACGAACCCGTTGACGAAGCCTTGGACTTGAAAGCTGAAATCAGAAAGCTTTGCAAGGAGAAAGATGCTATTATCCTCGCCCACTACTATACGGTAGGTGAGATTCAGGACATCGCCGACTTTGTTGGCGACTCTCTGGCTTTGGCTCGTAAAGCAGCTGAAACCGATGCCCAGGTAATGGTTATGTGTGGCGTGCACTTCATGGCTGAGACATGCAAACTCTTGAGTCCTGACAAAACCGTGATCTGTCCTGACTTGAATGCTGGTTGCTCGCTTGCTGACAGCTGTAAGGCTGAGGATTTGAAAAAGTACAAGGAAGAGCATCCAGGATATAAGGTTGTGAGTTATGTAAACACCACGGCTGCAGTGAAGGCGCTGACAGATTGTGTAGTGACAAGCGGTAATGCTAAGAAGGTGATTGACAGTTTTCCACAGGACGAAAAAATCATCTTTGGTCCAGACTATAATCTCGGTAACTATATAAACAGCGTTACAGGCCGCAATATGTTGCTTTGGAACGGTGGTTGCCATGTACATGAGAAATTCTCTGTAGAGGCTATAGTTAAACTGAAGCAGAAGCATCCTGAGGCTGTTGTGATGGCTCACTTGGAGTGTAAGGCACCAGTACTTGCTGTAGCCGATGTAAAGGGCTCTACAGCCACCATGTTACATTATGCCCAAGAGCATCCTGAAATCAAGGAGTATATTATCGCTACAGAGGCTGGTATCCTGCATGAGCTGGTACGTAATTGTCCTAACGTAATTTTCTATCCCGTACCTCCAGAGGTAAGCGAGGGTGGAGTAGGTTGCAGCTGCAACGAGTGTGAGTATATGAAGATGAATACGCTCAAGAAGATATACAATGCATTGAAATTTGGTTGGCCAACAGTTGAAGTGGCTCCTGAAATAGCGAAGAAAGCGGTCAAACCAATAGAAAAGATGTTGTCACTATCGTAGAATAATGTGGTGAAAATTATAAGATTGGTGGTAAAATTTGTTTTTTATGGGTGAAAAAATCATATTTCGCTACCATAAAATGTATAATTTACGACTTTATAGACAAAAATCGTCGTATCTTTGCATCAGTTAAAACAAACGGACGTTGTGAAACGTCATTTCATCATCTTTTACTTATACAAATAATATTAGAAAATTTAATCTAATTATAAAGATAGAGCGTTCAAGTGATTTGAATGCTCTATTTTTGTTTATATAGGATTTTCTCTTATTCCTCTGTATGCTAATCCGGATGGGAGAAATCTTTATGCTTTCATTCATTTATTTCTTGATAAGAAAGAGAAGTGCAATTCGTCCTACGTATGTACCTATCATCTTTCTGAACATCATATATTTCTTGGTATATTCTTTGTTCGGAAGAGGATATAACCCATGTTTCCTTAATTTTCTGATGGCATGATTCAAGGATATCAACGAATGTTTCAAGCGGATATTGTTAACCAGATAATCCATCGAGAGCTGGGCTATACGGCGGTTGAGTGCCTGGCGCTCTGCTACAGGAACCGTATCGAGCAACTTCTGAAGATGTAGAATCACCTCCAGTTTATTGTCCATGTGGATATCTATCTTATCCTTATTTTCTAATTCACCAGGTGCGTATTTGTCCACTCTATTATAATAAGGTGAGGTCTGAGTCTTGAATATTCGTTCTGCCCGTAAGAAGAGTTGTGGTGTGAATTCCTCGTCCTCGCCGAAACTGATGTTTGGTGAGAATAACAGGCTACCCACAATGGCGCGGCGGAATATATAGGAACAGGCTGAGCCTAAAAGGGTATTGTTGTTGAGGTATTCTGTGCCGCTGATTGGGGTAGGGAGTTCGTAAGATGGTTCTCCTGTTTCATCCTTGCTGAAACAGAATGTAACGATATCTGGTTCGTGGAATCTCACGATGTCAAGGCAATGTTCATAGGTTGGCTGAAGAAGATAATCATCTCCTTCTATAAACTGGATGTATTTTCCTTTGGCTAAGTATATGCCATAGTTGCGTGCCATACTGCTGCCTAAGCCTGGTAATCTTAAATAGAGCAGGTTATCCAGCAACTCTTTTATCTGGCTGGCTACCAATTCTTCGCTACCATCATCAACGAGAATTATTTCCCTCTCTTTGGCATTGAGCGAAAGCTGAAGGATACTATTGATGCATTCTACAAGATGTTCCTTCTGATGGTTGCTTGTAGTAATGATGAAACTCACCAATGGTGAAGATATCTCTGATATTAATTCTTTCTGCATAAGTTATTCTTTTTTATGACTGCAAAGATAATAAAAAGATTTAATTTACGTATTAATAGTAGTACAAAAAACATAAAAATGGAAATAGTTTGTTCTACTGATAGTAAATATATCATGCCGACCGGTATCATGTTGACCTCTTTGTTTGAGAGCAACAGAGGAGAAGTTGTCAATGTACATCTCTTGCATGATCAGAATTCTGCTGCATTATTGAATCCTATCAGAACCATAGCTGCCCGTTATCAGCAAACAATTCATTTCTATCTTATCAGCGATGAGATTTTCAAACATTTTCCAGTTGGTCTGGATTTTCAAGTAGATCATGTAGGAACTTCGTTTGCTACTTATTATCGTTTATATCTTACGGAAATTCTGCCTGCTGATATTGATAAGGTTATCTATCTAGATGGCGATATTCTGGTTGTGGATAAACTTGTTAAATTGTGGAATACTTCTGTTGAAAACTATGCAATTGCCGCTGTTCCAGATAGTTATAATAATAAGATAGAACACTATAATCGCTTGCGTTATCCCCAAACTTTGGGATATTTTAATGCAGGTATGTTAGTTGTCAATCTGAAATATTGGCGTGAAAAGCAGGTGCTTCTCAAATTCTTTGATTATGTGAAATCTAATACGGAAAGGTTGAGATGTCATGATCAGGATGTACTGAACTATCTGTTTAAGAATTCTAAGTTGGTATTACCTATCAGATATAATGTACTGAATGAGTATTGGTTTGATTTGCGTTATTCTCTTATCTCCTGGGAATTTGATGAACAGATATTGGAAGCTCAGGCTCATCCGGCCATCATCCATTTTACGGGTATTCCTAAACCATGGTATAAGAACTGCAAGCATCCATGGAAAAAGGAATTTGATAAGTATAAAGCGATGAGTCCTTGGCGTGATGAAAAAGAAAAGCGCTGGATGCCATTGAAGTTCTGCCTGGAGAAAATGGCCATAAAACTGGTGGTAAGCATGGGACTGCGCAAATCTGATTATATTGTAGAAAATAGGTATATTGAATTGTCTTAAGTTTCTTATATTCAAGTATCTTATAAATAAGTATCATATAAAGTTATGAAGATTCTGTTGGTAGGTGAGTCTAGTTTGCTACATAATACTCTCAAAAAGGGATTAGTAGAACTTGGACATCAGGTAACGCTGATGTCCGACGGCAATGATTGGCACAACTCTCCTCGTGACATCGACTTGCGCCGTAATATGGAGCGTTATGGAAGATGGAGCGGGCTTATGGTGTTGTGGAAAATAGTCTGCAATCTTCATAAGATATGTGGAAATGATATTGTTCAGGTGCATAACTATCAGTTTGTGCCTTTGATGGGTTGGTGGAACATGCTGGTATTCTGGTTTCTCAAGTTTACCAATAAGCGAATCATTAAAGGCTGTTTTGCCGATGACCCACATCTGTTCAGACAACAGGCCCAGGGTATTCCAGCTTATTCTGATACTTTTTGGAATGGTAAATTACAGAATATCGAGGAGAATAAAGAGCGTATGGCTTTTCATTTCATGCCTCAGTTTGATAAGTGCTGGCATACTGTATCTTATCATTCTGATGCTTTGATAGCCTGTCTTTATGAATATTACCTCTGTTACGATGTTTCTGAATTTCATAAAAAACTCTACTATATTCCTCTTCCGATGATAATTCCTGTAGTGGATAAAAAACGTCAGAAAGGGAATGGTGAGGTTATCAAAGTGCTTGTAGGTTTACAACCCAAGCGCGAGTATCTGAAAGGTGCTTTAAAGATAGCTCATTTTGTGGAAATTCTGGCAAAGAAATATCCTGGTAAGATAGAACTCAAATATGTAGAAGGAGTAGCTTATGATGAATATTGCCGGATGCTGGATGAAGCAGATGTTCTGGTAGATCAGTTTTACAGTTATACTCCATCCATGAATTCGTTGGCAGCCATGGCACGTGGTACTGTGGTTATCGGTGGAGGAGAGGAAGAATATTATGAGTTCATTGGCGAAACAGAATTACGTCCTATTATCAATGTGAGTCCTGAGTATTCAGAATCTCAGAATGTGGCAATCATCGAGCAGGCTTTCTTTACTTCTGGACATTTATCATATCTCTCGCGTCAAAGCATAGCTTTCGTTATGAAATACCATGATTATCGGAAGGTGGCAAAAGAGTATGAACAAATGTATTTACAACATTTATAATAAATTGAAATGCAGATTTTTAAATACTTTCTGAGATATATGAATACGAAGAAGGCTTTGTCTCGTTGGACAGTCTTTTATGTGGGATTACTGATAGTTTCGGTAATCTATAATAGTATCTATACTTTCCAGTTTTTTGATTTTTCCGATTTATTTATCAATTATCAGGGTGGATTTATCCGTAGAGGGTTGCTCGGAGAAATATTCTATCAGTTTTATCTCAAGGGAATAAATCCTGTCTATTTAGCTTATATAATCAGTTTACTATCATATATTGTTATAGTTGTGTATATGATACGCAACTTTCGTAAGCATGGTTATGCTTTAGAGTTTTTACCAGTTTCCTTCTTATTGGGTGGGGTAGGTATTTTTGGTTTGGCTTTCTTTAGAAGAGATTTTATCATAATGTGTATATTTCTTCTAATCGTAAAACTTTGGAAGTCTTTACCTTTTCGTTGGTGGGTGTTGTGTGGTAATATATTGGCAATCTTAGCTGTGTTATGCCACGAACCCTTTGCTTTTTGGGCTTTTCCACTCCTGTTGTTGATAACTCGTTTAAAAGTTCGTTATTTGTGGAAAACTATCTGTTGTTGGATACCATCTATGCTAGTATTTTTACTCTGTCTTCATTTTTCAGGAAGTATGGAACAATATCTTTTGATACGTAAAAGTACTGAACCTTTCTTGGAATTTCCAAATGTGATGGATTTTCTTTCATATGATAAAGGATATGTTATGTTATTTCATCTTCATTATAATTTCTTGGATAAGGTATTCCATATTCCTAATATAATAGGTAGTGTGGTTAGTATAGTTTTGGCTATCTATATGAATACGATGATAAATACTGTGTATTGTTCTTCTAGTGATAAGAATCGGCAAGAAAACCTGTGTTATAGTACTTTATTTTTAGGGATTATGGTATGTTTAATTCCTATGTTTACTATATTGTCAACAGACTATACTCGTATCATCATGTATGCTTCTTTATCTTCTTACATCGTGTTATTTACTCTAAAGGAGGAAGATTTTAATGAATTGTTATCAAGTCTTTTGACGGGATACGTAGCTCACTTTTTGAAATGGATCAATCGAATTTTACCGCCATCTTATACTAAGATATGGTTACTGTTACTATGTGTGGGTACTGTAGAATGGACAGGTCAGGGTACATTTGGTCTGTTAAGAAACTCTGAGATAGGAAATGCTTTGTTGGTTATATATAAAGTTTCATTAAAGATAATAAGTTTTCTATAGTGATATGTTCATAAAAAATAAGATTATGGTAAGTCTGAAAAAATATATTATAAAATGGTTAAAGATATTGCAAACTCCTATTGTTAAGGAGTTTCCTTTCTTTCTTTTATTCTTATTGGCAATTACGATTATGCCGATAAGATTTATTCCTTCGCACGTTCATTATTTTTTTATGAATCGTGTGTTCGATTTCTTTTTTATTGATTTTCCTAGAGCTGGAGCGATCTCTTATCTTTTTACCTTATTTGTTTTTTATATCCGAAACAGATTTATTAAGATAAGTCTTTACACTTTTGCGTTATTATTATTTGCTGTATGCTTGTTTTTGCATTTGGTGTTTAATAAAACTTTACAGCCAGATATTATTACTCTGATAGTTGAAACAAATAAAAGAGAAGCATCAGAGTTTTTGTATTCTTTTCTTTTATCTAAGGGAGGAATACTTACTTTGATTTTCTTGATATTTTATGTTGTATTAGTTGTTTTATGTGAGAGAAAAAAAAATAAAATCACTCTTTTCTTGAAAAGTCTGAAACATGAGAAGATAATCAATTTACTGTTATCAGCTTTTATTTTTTGTGGATTTCTACAGTTTGGTTTTTATAAAGAAATTGTTTCTGTGAGTACAATAGATGATATGCCTGAAGAATATGGTTGTCGTGATTCGATAACAACCTTATTTTATTCTTTATATAATATTTATTTAGTTAATTTAGAGATGAAACATGCTGTAGATGTAACATGCTGTGCTAAACAGTCTCATATTTCAGTTGATAGTGATTCTCTGAATGTAGTTTATGTAATCGGAGAATCTTATATAAAATGCCATTCTCAGTTGTATGGATATTATTTGCCAACAACTCCGAATCTGTATCAAGAAAAGAAAAAAGGTAACTTATTTGTATTTGACAATGTAGTTAGTCCTTTTAATCGTACTACTTTAACGATGAAAAATACGTTGTGTTGTAACAGTCTGCGTAACCATGAAAAATGGTCTGATAGTCCTTATTTTCCAGCTCTATTTAAAAAAGCTGGTTATCAGGTTTATTACTGGGATGTTCAGAAGGATGATGAATTACAGGCTCCGTTTGTATTCTCTATGAATTCTTTTGTTTATAATCAATTACTAATGAAGGAATCCTATACGCAAATAAGTAAGAATGTTTTCGAATATGATAATCAGGCAGTAGTAGATTTTTCCAAGGAAGCTAAGGGTATTGGTAAGCATAATCTTGTTATCTTTCATCTGATGGGACAGCATGTTATGGCAACAAAACGCTATCCTCATATATCACAGTTTAATATATTTTCTTATAGAAATATTCGTAGCAAACAGCCTTATTTGAATGATGAAAAGAAACAGATGATAGCAGAATATGATAATGCTACTCTATATAATGACTATGTATTGAAAAATATTATTGATTTATTTAGAGATAAAAATACGGTAGTCCTCTATTTTTCTGATCATGGTGAAGAAATATATGATTATAGAGATTCGTATGGACGAGTTGTTTTTGATGATAATATGAAGAATTTAGGATATAAGTATCAGTATGAAGTACCTTTTATGATATGGTGTTCTGATAAGTATAAACAGAAATATCCCGCGATTATAAATAATATCAAAAAAGCACTTCATCGTTCTTTCCGTACTGATGAAATCTGTAATGTAGTATTTCACATATCCCAACTTAATACACCTTATTATCGGGACAAATATGATCTATTGAGTCCTTCTTTCGTACCATTAGATTCTGTTTCACAATCGATGTACAATTAAGTATAACATCTCAATAGTTCTAGCCATTTTTGAAAGATGTTAAATTTAGAATATTGAATAGCCATGGTTTGAGCTTTCATACCCAGATTATGGCGTAGTGATTCTGAATTTATCATCTTGCAAATGGCTGTGATAAAAGCTTCATTATCATTTTGTCTTACGATAATACCATTTATTTCGTCTCTAATAATTTCGTTAGCTCCATATTTAAAGTCAAAAGTAACAGAAGGTAAACCACATGCTTGAGCTTCTAACATTACAATACCTTGACCTTCATAATGTGAAGACATTACGTGTAAACTATAGTTAGGATATATTTCCATCATATTTTTTCCTCTGCCACACAATTTTACCTGTTTTTCCAATCCTAAACTTGTAATTTGCTCTTGTAATATATGGTAAAGTGAGCCGGTTCCATAAATATCGAGTTGCCAGTCGGGATATTGTTTGGCTACATCTTTCCAACAGCTAATCAATCTGTCAAAACCTTTCTGTTGTTCTAATCTTCCTACAGCAATAGCTTTTTTGCAACTGTAGTCTTTTACCTTTTGGTGTGGTATGTTGATAAAGTTGGGGATAACGTATACATTCTTTGTCGATTGAAATTCTTTAGCATCGTCATGAGTCAGACAAACTATAGCATCAGCTTTTCTTTCCATTAATCCGAATAGTGAGTGAAAAGGATTGAATGAACGTGCCAAATGTGATTCGTATATTCTTCTAGCCTTGGTATGACAAAGAGGTAATAACAATGCTCCCAATGTAGTTGTAAAGAATACTACGTCGGGATTAACCTGTTTAATTGTTTTATTTAATCTATAAGCTGCTAATAATAGTGTAATAATTCTGCTTAATAACTTATATACTTTATTTCTTGTCTTCTTGGCAAAAGGAACATGAAGATGAATCAGCCGGATACCTTCGTCTAATATATACTGTTGTTTCCGTTTATCTTCATATACAGAAATAACAGTAACCTGATGATGATATTCTTGATAGAATGTATTAGCTTTCATAGAAACGATTTTTTCTACGCCTCCATTCTCAGAATAGTCTTCTATGATGTATACTATATTCATGTTTAATGAGTTGTTAATCCTTTTATTTTGTGTATAAGTAAAATAATGTTCTTTACTATAGATACTCTGAACATCAATCGTTTGTATAATGAATATCTACTTCCTTTTCCATTACAAGAGATGGTTAAGGAATGACGGCGGAAATAGATAAGTTTATCATCTATGAATTTTACCTTATATAGAAAGGCTGCCACATTTCCTATCCAGATATCATGCATGGGAATATCTTTAGGAAAAGGTAATGCTGCATCTTTTACTCGTCTTGTAAATGCCATGCAACACCCTGTATATCCGTTTTTATAGAGGATATTATATACTCTTCCACTTTTTATGTTCATTAATTGATAGAGCGATGGTGATGTAATATTCAGATTTTCATCTGTTACTTCTGCATCGTTGATGATGCAGTCGTAATGTTGTAGCCATTTCAGACAGTTTTTCACTTTATCATCTTTCCAAACATCGTCTTGATCTGCTAGAAATATATAGTCACCTTTGGCTTCCTTCAATGCATTTTCAAAATTGAGAGTTGGTGAGTGACGATGGACACCATCTATGATTTTTATTCTGTTATCGTTAAAACTCTTGATAATAGAAATCGTATTATCTGTGGAGCCATCGTCAGAAACGATGACTTCATCTTGGAGAGACAGCTGAAATAAGATAGAATTCAACTGCTCTCTGATATATTTCTCACCATTAAAGGTGGCTATACAAACTGTTATCATCGTATGATGGCTATTTTACAAACTGTTCCTTTCTCTCCTTCTTCTGTAGCAGTTTCTACCATATATATTCCACTTGCTACTTTTCTACCCTTCAGGTCGCAACCATCCCAGCTATAACTTCCACCGGTACTTTTACCTTGGTTTACGAGCGTACCATTAACAGATACTATCTTAATATCTGCATGAAAGCTTAGTCCTACAATATTAATACTGCCTGTATAATCAGGTTTTACAGGGTTAGGATAAGCGTAGACATTATCCTTTGTCATTTCTTCGTTTGTTGCTGTAACATCACTCATATATGAGCATAACCCCTGATCTGTTGCAAAATAAACCAAACCATTAGGCATGATGATGATGTCTTTTATTAAATTAGATGGTAATGGAGAATTCTCAGTAGTAAAGTGTTTCACTTCTGTATTACAGTCATTGCTGATAACATATACTCCATTATTAGTGGTACCCATCCATTTTCTGTTACCTGCATCTACGGCTATACATCTTACTTCTACATTAGAGAGTAGATAGTCGGCATAATTTGTACCATCATTACGTGGTATTTTATGCTGGGTAAATTCACTGGATTCATTTTCTACGTTCATTTTTGAAAGATAGATAGGGCCTAATGTTGTTCCTAACCAGATATTACCAACTTTATCTTCTGTGGCACAAAGTACAAATCTTGGATTGAGGGCAGTTTTATCCTCGTTAATGAAGTTGGGACCATACTGAGTGATTTGATCCGTAGTTGGATCAAATGCATAGAGTTTACAACTTTCCCACCAGTTGTTGATAAACCATAGTCTATTGTCATAACTTACATCAAAGAAGTTAATCATATTTCCATTATATACATCAGTTATTTCATTATGAGTGAATGCTGTCCATTCATCACTATTCTGTGTATATTTCCATATTGGATAATCGATATTTATATCTGAAGAACTGTTCAGTACCCACAGGTTACCTTCTTTGTCATATTTTATACCTGTTATCAGTAGATAATCGTCGCTATTTACGCAAGACTGTAATGGAGAATTGTTACGATTGTAACTCTTTACAAACTTCTGATCTTGAAATTCATATAGTCCACTTTTTGCACCAACCATAACATGACCTTCTTTTTTAGGATCAAAATCCAGACAGAGAAGGTCTATGTAATTATGACCTATCATTTGACTTGTAGGCTGTTCGAATTCACTCCAGGTATCACCATTCCATACATGTACTTCACCAGGATTGTTATAATTACCTTCTTGTGACCAACTTCCTGGTACTGCATATATAGTACCATTATTTAAATATAATTTGTGGAACCTGTTTGATGTAGGTCCGTCAGGACGTACGCCTTCTGTTTTATATTGGCGTTCCTGGTTTGTATCTACAGTATAATAGGTCAGTTTACCATCTGATGTTGTTGTCCACCAGTATTTAGAGTTTGAGTCGTATACGTTTAGATAATCTTCCGTAACCTTTATATAATCCCCTGTTCTGATCCAATTTCTTTTGTCTAGCAGATTATCTGTCAGTTTTCCACGAAATAATCCTGCACTTGCTGATGCTGCATAGAGATAATCGCCGTCTATATATGAATAGTTAACTTCGAAACCTAAAAGATAACTATTGCTGATACTTCCATCTTTTACATTTATTTTGATAATTCCTATACCTGTAGAAAGATAGGCATATTGTCCATAACAGTATATATGGTTGATATTTTTATTACCTGTCGTAGAATACTGATAGAAGTCAGAGATATTGTCAACATTACAATCTAACCCAAGCAAATCTATATTAGAATTGCTGTATGTGATAATTAGCTTTTTGCATGTAGGATTATATCTGATATGACTGATATCTACGTCTGATAAATAGTTTGATTTGTCATATGTTTTTATATTACCATCTTTGAAATTATATGAAAATAAACTACCTGATGCCAATGCAAAAGCAGTTTCTTTAGCAGGAGCTATTTCTGTAATATTATAATAACTGCGATACATAGTCCATGTACCTATCTGAGCAGATAACTTCGATAGGTATGAAAATAGGAATACTATGATAAGTATACAAGTTTTCTTCATAAAGTTCTGAATATAATAATATTGTTATAGTCTTCATTGGCTATTATTTTAAAGCCTAATACTATATTAACTGCAAATATAACTATTTATTGTTTTTATAAACAGATACTTATAGATATTTTTGAAGTTGATGTTGGATGGGTAAAACGATGGCTTTCTTTGCTATCCATGCTGTGAGGATAATAAAAGCGAGGGATAGGATGAATTGGAATTCTTGATGTGGATTTCCTTCTCCATATCGTTTAAGAAATATACTCTGTATGATGCGAAAGCAGAGATTATGACAGAGAAATATTTCAAAACTGATGCTGCCTAGCCATAGCAAGAGTTTATTATGGAATATCCTAATAAAACAACCTTTACCTTGATCTCTTGCTGTAAAATAGAACACGGTTATGGCTGATGGTATCCAATAAATAATGGCACAGCGAATGTTCGGATTGCAATGGATTGATAGGAAATACATTGCGATAAACAGCAATACCACTCCCATATCCGATAGGTTTACTTGCCAGAAAGAAGTTGAGTTTGTTATCTTATCTGCTATTTTTTTACCTTTTTCTGATCTGCATACTTTATATAAAAGGATACCTATCATGAAATCTATCATTCTGAATAATGGGTGGGCATAAATGTAGCCGGCTGAATAATCTGCTTGTGCACAGAGCGAGATACTGATATAAACTGCCATATATATACTTATTGTTACTAATAAGTATAACCAGGAATGTCGCATAATCCAAGCGTATAAATACTTAAATATAAGATAGAAGAAGATAAGATCAGAAATAAACCATGTAGCTTCATTGAGATGAGCCGTAAAGTCATGTGCCGGATACCAGGTTTGTATCAACAGCGAATGGGATAGAATCTGATACCATGGTAATATACGCCCTAATCGCCAATCCATTAATATGAGAATGGCGAGAATCAGAATATGCAGAGGATAGAGTTTGATGATACGGGAAAGGAAAAACTGGCTGTTTCCCAATACTTCTTTCTGTAGTTTTTCTCCTTTGCTTAAAGAGAGTACAAAACCACTGATAACAAAGAAAATGGCAACAGGAAACTCGCCCAAGTAATTGATTAAATCTTGGGATATGGGTAGGGTGGAATGCGAAATCACAATCATTAGGATAAGAATGAATCGCAGGGAATTGAGTGTCCTGATCATGATGCCTTTTCTTTGTTATAATGTTATTCTATTCTGTATTGAACAAGAATAAATCTTATTTCTTTTTCAAATACTCTACCAATTTAGCCACGGCTCTTGCTCTGTGACTGATGCCGTTCTTGATTTCCTCACCCAGCTCAGCAAAACTCTGGTCATAGCCTTCCGGAACGAAGATTGGGTCGTAGCCGAAGCCTTCGGTACCATGTTTCTCGGTTGCGATATGGCCGTTTACGATACCCTCGAACTGGTGAATTTTCTTGATGCTGGTGCAGCCGCAAGGACATACATCCTGCTTTTCGATGTAGCAGATGACGGTGCGGAAGCGGGCCTGGCGGTTTTCCTTGCCGTTCAGTTCTCTCAATAGCTTAGCCATGTTTGCCTCACTGTCGTGGTCGGTACCCTCGGCATAGCGGGCACTGTGAACGCCAGGGGCACCATCAAGTGCCTCTACCTCCAGACCGGTATCATCGGCAAAGCAACTTACGTGGTAATGGTCATAAACATACTGTGCCTTCTGTAAGGCATTCTCTTCCAATGTGTTGCCTGTTTCAGGAATATCTACGTCGCATCCTATCTCCTTCAGCGATACTACCTCGTAACTGCTGCCCAGGATGTCGCGAATCTCCTGGAGTTTATGCTGGTTATTTGTTGCAAAAACTATCCTTTTCATAAGTTTATAATTTATAGTTAATAGTTTATAGGGCATTCTTGTAATAGTGCTTCTTGCTATACGGCGAAGCCGCTATAAACTTTTAACTTTTAATTGTTTTAATGTCTTTATCTTTGATTTTCACCTTCATCTCATCAAATCCCTCGCCATACACACCGATTACGGAACTCTGACTAACAAAGGCATTTGGGTCGATGATTTTGACGATACGGAAGATGGTGACGCTCTCGTTCTTCTTTGCTAGGATACAGAGCACCTTCATCTCGTTGCCCGTGTACCAGCCATGGCCATCGAGAATGGTTACGCCATGATCCATCTGCATACCGATGGCATTGGCTATCTCCTGATATTTCTTGCTGAATATCATAAACTGCACACTTTCTCGCTTGGCATTCATCACATAGTCGAGTACCAGGTTTTCTATCACCATCGTACAGAGACCGAATACTACCTTTCTAACAGCGTCTATCGCGGTAAACTCTGGTTTTGCATTGAAGACGAAGAATGAACTGCCCACGATGAGGAGATCCACGAAGATAAGCACACGGCCCAGCGAGATGTTGTGATATTTGTTGACGATGGCAGCAATGATATCCGTTCCACCTGTACTTCCATTATGCAGAAAGACGATGGCGAGTGATAAACCCGTAAACAGACAGCCGATGATGAGCGACATGAAGTCCTGTCCCTCTCCCAATATCTGTACCATCTTGCCATCTTCACCTATCATCCAGTCTTGCGCCAGCGCCAGGAACACGGAGAGCATGATGATAGCGTAGATGGTCTTCACCATGAATTTGAATCCCAGAATCTTCAGCGCGGCAAGCAGCAAGGCGGCATTAATGAGAAAATAAGACAAATAGATAGGTATCCCCGTGCCGTAGTAAATCACGGCTGCGATACCCGTTACGCCACCCGTTACTATCTGGTATGGAAGCAGAAAAATGGTCCATCCAAATGTGTAAAGCAAGAGTCCAAGGGTAATGTAGAAATAATCCTTGCACTCATTCTTAATTGTTTGACTGATTGCTATTTGCATAATATTTTCCTCGTATTTTTAAAGCACAGAAGGTCGCCCATTTTTAGATGAGACGACCTTCTGTATATTATCAATAAATTACTTTTTCAACACAACGTTGACGATCTTCTTTGGTACGATGATCACCTTCAACACGTTGAATCCTTCCAAGTACTTCTGGCTCTTCTCGTCTGCCAATACCTGCTTCTGGATTTCCTCGTTAGGAGTATCCACAGGGAAAGTCATCTGGAAACGAGCTTTACCGTTGAAGGAAATGGTGAGCTGCATATCGTTCTCCTTCAGATACTGCTCATCATACTTTGGCCATGCTGCATCGCAAACGCTGCCCTGCTCGCCAAGTGCTGCCCACAACTCTTCTGCGATGTGTGGAGCGAATGGAGCGATGAGGATGACGAGATCTGTCAGGAGTTCCTTGTTGCGGCACTTCTGCTGACCGAGTTCGTTCACGGCAATCATGAAGGCTGAGATAGATGTGTTGTAAGAGAACTTCTCGATATCCTCACTAACCTTCTTGATGAGTTTGTGAACGCTCTTCAGGCTCTCTGGCTTCGCTGCCTCGTCGGCTGAAGGAAGGAAGTTGTCGGTGCGGTTCTCGTAGAACAGACCCCAGAACTTCTTCAGGAAGCGGTGGCAACCATCAATACCGTTGGTATCCCAAGGCTTGCTTGCCTCTACAGGACCCAGGAACATTTCGTAGAGACGCAGGGTATCAGCACCATACTTCTCGACAATCATATCTGGATTTACCACGTTGAACATACTCTTAGACATCTTCTCGATAGCCCATCCGCAGATGTACTTGCCATCTTCCAGGATGAACTCAGCGTTCTGATACTCAGGGCGCCAAGCCTTGAATGCCTCGATATCCAAAACATCGTTGCTTACGATGTTTACATCTACGTGGATAGGAGTTACGTCGTAATCCTTCTTCAGATTCAAACTTACGAATACAGGAGCCTTGTCGTGGTCATCGCTGTTGATGCGGTAAACGAAGTTAGAGCGGCCCTGAATCATACCCTGGTTCACCAGTTTCTGGAATGGCTCTTCCTTGCAGCTTACGCCGAGGTCGAAGAGGAACTTGTTCCAGAAACGGGAGTAAATCAAGTGACCGGTAGCATGCTCGCAACCACCTACGTAGAGGTCCACGTTCTGCCAGTACTCATCAGCCTTCTTGCCTACAAGTGCCTCATCGTTGTGAGGATCCATGTAGCGCAGATAGTAAGCAGAAGAACCTGCGAAACCTGGCATGGTGTTGAGCTCCAGTGGGAATACGGTCTTGTTATCTACGAGGCTCTTGTCAACCACCTCTTTCTTCTCGGCATCCCAAGCCCACTTCTTAGCTCTGCCCAATGGTGGCTCGCCAGTTTCTGTTGGCTTATAGGTCTCAATCTCTGGCAATTCGAGTGGCAGGCACTCCTCTGGAACCATCTGTGGCATTCCGTCCTTGTAATATACAGGGAATGGCTCACCCCAGTAGCGCTGACGGGAGAAGATAGCGTCGCGGAGACGATAGTTTACCTTTACTCGGCCGATGCCCTTCTCGGTAACAAACTTCTTGGTAGCTGCGATAGCCTCCTTCACGGTGAGTCCGTTCAGAGAGAAATCGTCCATGCTGCTCTTGCCTGCTACAGGTGAGTTGGTTACGATACCTTCCTTGGCATCGAAGCTCTCCTCTGAAACATCAGCACCCTCGATAAGAGGAATGATAGGCAGGTTGAAGTGCTTGGCAAAGGCGTAGTCACGGCTATCGTGAGCTGGCACAGCCATGATGGCACCTGTACCATATCCAGCCAATACATATTCTGAAATCCATACAGGGATTGCCTCGCCGGTGAATGGGTTGATGGCATAACTTCCTGAGAATACACCGGTTACACTGTGGTTAGCCATACGGTCCAACTCGGTACGCTTCTTCACGTAGTCGAGATATTTCTCCACCTCTTCCTTCTGCTCGGCAGTAGTTACCTGCTGAACATATTCGCTCTCTGGAGCCAGAACCATGAAGGTTACACCAAACATAGTATCGGCACGTGTGGTGAAGATGGTGAACTTCACGTCGCTGTCCTTTACAGAGAATACTACCTCTGTACCCTCAGAACGGCCAATCCAGTTCTTCTGTGTTTCCTTGATACTGTCGCTCCACTGGATGGTCTCCAATCCGTCGAGCAGACGCTGAGAGTAAGCAGATGTTCTCAAGCACCACTGCTGCATCTTCTTCTGGATGACAGGATAACCGCCACGCTCACTTACGCCGTTTACTACCTCGTCGTTGGCAAGCACAGTACCCAGACCTGGGCACCAGTTAACCATGGTTTCGCCGAGGTAAGCGATGCGGTAGTTCATCAGGATCTGCTGCTTCTTCACGTCGTCGTAGCTGTTCCACTCCTCGGCTGTGAAGTCAATCTGCTCGTTCTGAGCCACGTTCAAGTCAGCAGAACCCTTCTCCTCGAAGCGCTTGATGAGCTTCTCGATAGGCTGAGCCTTCTGGCAGCTGTTGCAGAAGAATGAGTTGAACATCTTCTGGAAAGCCCACTGAGTCCAATGGTAATACTTAGGGTCGCAGGTACGAACCTCGCGGTCCCAGTCGAAAGAGAAGCCGATTTTGTCGAGCTGCTCACGATAGCGGTTGATGTTGGCTACGGTAGTAACCTCTGGGTGCTGACCTGTCTGGATAGCATACTGCTCAGCAGGCAATCCGTAAGCATCGTAACCCATAGGGTTCAGTACGTTAAATCCGTTCAAACGCTTGTAGCGTGCATAGATATCGCTAGCGATATAACCAAGTGGGTGACCTACGTGCAAACCAGCTCCTGATGGATAAGGGAACATGTTGAGCACATAGAATTTCTTCTTGTTTTCATCCTCTGTCACCTTGTAGGTCTTGTTCTCGACCCATTTCTGGTGCCATTTCTTCTCGATTTCTCTGAAGTTGTATTCCATTGTTTTATCTAATAATTATGTTTCTTTTCTTAAATATAATAAGGTATAACCCTATTCAAGGTGCAAAATTACATTTATTTTGGCACATAACAAAATAAAATGCAAGTTTTTTATGAATTTAATGTCTTAGCATGCACACACTTCATATTCTTTTCCAGTTGGGCGGTAGAGCTGGCTCCTACCAATACGCTGGTTACACCTTTCTGCTGCAATATCCAGGCAAGTGCCATTTCGGCGAGTGTTTCGTCTCTTTCTCCTGCTTCTGCGTTCCATTTCTTGAGCTGTTCCAGCAGTTCTGGAGTTAGAGCAGAGTGTTTCAGAAAATGCTCTTTTGCCATACGGCTGTCTGCCGGTATTCCGTTGAGATATCGGTCGGTGAGAAGTCCCTGTGCCAGAGGTGAGAACGAGATGAAACCGATGCCGTTTTCTGCGCAATAATCTAAGGTTCCATTCTCTTGTGGCGCATGGTCGAGCATGTTGAGTCTGTCCTGAAAAATGAGCAGCGGACAGTCGCGCTCCTTCAGATATTGGTCAGCAAACTTCAGGGCTTCCAGTGGCCAGCGGCTGATGCCGAGATAAAGAGCTTTGCCTTGCTTCACGATGTCTACCATGGCTTGAAGGGTTTCTTCGAGCGGTGTGTTCGGATCGTAGCGGTGGCTGTAGAAGAGGTCAACATACTCGAGATTCATTCTCTTGAGACTCTGATTCAGACTGGCCATCAGATACTTACGGGAACCCCAGTTGCCGTAAGGACCTTCCCACATATCATAACCTGCTTTGGTTGAGATAAAGAGTTCATCGCGATAGGGTTTGAAATCATCTTTCATCAGTCTGCCCATCGTTTCCTCTGCACTTCCGTATGGAGGTCCATAGTTGTTAGCCAGGTCGAAGTGGGTGATACCATGGTCGAAGGCATAGTGAGTGATGGCACGGCTTCTTTCGTAAGGATCTACCTCTCCGAAGTTGTGCCAGAATCCCAAACTTATTTTAGGCAGCAAGATACCACTCTTGCCGCATCTCTTGTAGAGCGCTTCTGCATCGCTATAGCGATTGGCGTCAGCATGATAAATACCTTTAATGTCCATTATTCCTTATATTTTTTATTACGGCGAAGAGCCAGAAACTCTTCACTCTTCACCTTTCCTTTGTAAATGCCTATAAACAAGGCATTTGGCGTGGTGAAGAGTTTTTGATCACTCTTCACCCACTCTTCACCACTCTTCACCGGTATGTGGTTAGGAGCCTGCCGGCTCTTCCTTTTCTACATCGCAAAGGTAATAAAAATATTCAATATAATCGTTGTATTGAATAAAAATTATATTTTTTTCGATATGAAAGAGTAAGTGGGTGTACTTCCCTGAAAAAGGTTGTCACTTAGGAACAAACAGAAGTGACAATGAAACGTAAGACAAGAATTGAACGTGTGTATAATGAGGACACAGGTTGGTTTGAGACCCGTGAGGTAGAGTTGAATAGCTACTCTTTTACAGATGATGATCGTATCATGATAGTTCGAGAGTATATGGAGAGTGGGCTCCCAGCAGAAGAAATCATCAAGAAATACTATATAAGCAGTCGTACAGTGCTATTTTCTTGGATGGATAAGTTCTTAAATGAAAAAGATTTGTTATCTTTGCCGCCAGAAGACCAAAACCGTGACGATATGGCAAAGACAACAAATGAACAGTTGAAAGAGAAAGATGCTGAGATTAAGCGTCTCCGCAAGGCTTTGGAGTTAGAGAAGCTTCGCTCTAAGGCATTCTCCACCATGATTGATCTCGCAGAAGAAACCTTCAATATTCCTGTGAGAAAAAAATCTGGTACCAAACAGTAAGCTTGCTCCGCACAGAGTGCCAGAGCCAAGGTTTAGGCACTCTATGCGGGCTGTTTGGTTTCACCCGGCAAGCATATAATAAGCGCAATGTCTCTGACGGCTTTGCTGAAGAGGCCATTGAGTCTATCATCATTGAAAAGGCACGTGAGTATCGTAAGTCGAATCCTGGCTTAGGAGCTGCAAAGTTGCATGCCATATTGAAACAGATGTTTGAGGATACAGGCTGCTTCCCTGGTCGTGACGCATTTATTGAGATGCTGCGTAAGCATGGACTCATGGTACGTATAAAGCGCCGTAGGCGCTATAAGACAACAGATTCCGACCATAATTATCGCAAATACCCAAACCTGATTAAGGGAGTAGTTCCTACCCATCCGAACCAGATTTGGGCAAGTGACATCACCTATGTTGAAACCAATGAAGGTGTGTGCTATCTCTCGCTTATAACAGACCTGTATTCCCATAAAATCGTTGGATGGGCTGTTGGTCCAACATTAGAAACAGTATATCCATTAGAAGCGCTTAAAATGGCATATAAAAGCATTGATGAAGAAACTGCAAAAGGACTCATTCATCACTCTGACAGAGGAAGCCAGTATTGCAGTCAGAATTATGTATCTATCCTAAAAAGTCATGGCTCACAAATAAGTATGACTCAAACAGGAGATCCTTTGGAGAATGCTATAGCAGAACGTGCAAACGGCATTTTAAAAACAGAATGGCTTTATAGAATGACAATTCCTACTCGTAAAGTATGTAAGAAGGAACTGACCAGGATTATTGCGTTTTATAACGACGAAAGACCGCATATGAGTATCGGTAATCAAACACCATCAGTTGCACATACTCAAGTGGGGCCACAGCAGAAAATGTGGAAAAATCCTTGGGAAAATTCTTCTAATTAGTTGAAAATGTGTATCTTTGCATTTGAAAGAATATCATCACCGTAACCTTTCTAGGGATAGCTCCTTAAAAAGAGTAACCTAGTTAGGTATAATGGGTATTCGCTGACAACCCATATAGTGATAAAATTAAAAATGCGTAACCCATTTAGTGATAAGAAAAATAGATAGTAACAAATTTAGTTTAACCATCCTAAAGGTGACAACTTTTTCACGTATAAGACAGGGGGATGTAGTAAAGGTCGATTGGTTATGGAAAAAACATTCTGTTATATGTTTGATATACTTTATCAAAATACACTTTTAAGGACGACTTTTTGTGATTTTCCACACTTTTAAGGACGACTTTTTGTAGTTTTATACATTTTTAAGGACGACTTTTTGTACTCTTTGAAATAAAAAATGTATCTTTGCATTCAGAAATATCAAATAATCAGATAGTTATGAAGAGAAATGCCATCAAATACCTATATCAATGGAAAGCAAGCAACGACCGAAAGCCGTTAATTATGCTTGGAGCCCGCCAGGTTGGCAAAACCTGGCTGATGCAGGAATTTGCCAAAGAGGCCTATACCCGTAGTGCGTATGTAAACTTCGAAGACAATGAAATGCTCCGGGAAGTTTTTGCACATGACTTTGATATTCCCCGTATTATCAATAGCATACAATGGAGTACAGGAGTTTCTATTGATGAAAATACGCTTATTATCCTTGATGAGATACAAGAAGCACCCAGGGGTATCACCGCATTAAAGTATTTTGCAGAAAAAGCACCTCAATATCATGTCGTAGCTGCAGGTTCATTGCTCGGAATTGCGATGCATCAGAATGACTCTTTTCCTGTAGGTAAGGTAGATTTCATGCATTTATATCCCCTCACATTCTTTGAATTTCTAGATGCAATCGGTGAAAGCCGTATGGTAGAACTGCTGATGTCAAAGGATTGGAATATGATAACCATGTTCCGGAATAAATTTGAGGAATGCCTGCGACAGTATTATCTGGTCGGGGGAATGCCGGCTGTAGTACAGTCTTTTGCCAGCGAGGGAAATCTGTCTGAAGTCAGAAGCATTCAAAAAGGAATCCTTGAAGCGTATGAGCGTGATTTTTCCAAACATGCTCCGGCCATAGAAGTTCCACGTATCCGAATGGTATGGAAATCCATCCCATCCCAGCTTGCCAAGGAAAACAAGAAATTCATCTATGGTGCCGTAAAGGAAGGAGCCAGAGCAAAGGATTTTGAACTCGCTATCGAATGGCTGAAAGATGCAGGGTTGATCTATAAGGTAAACCGTTGTAAGAAAGCCCTGTTGCCATTGGCTGCATACGAGGATTTTTCTGCTTTCAAGTTATTCCTGTCTGATGTCGGACTGATGGGTGCCATGAGCAATATTCCTGCCCAAAGCTTGCTGGAAGGAAATGTGCTGTTTTCAGATTTTAAGGGGGCGCTGACAGAGCAGTATGTCCTGCAGCAGCTTAAGGAGAAATCTTCCTTGTCTATCTATTATTGGTCGGCAGAAAATTCACGTGGTGAAATAGATTTTCTAGTGCAGGATGAAGAAAGAATCATTCCGATAGAAGTAAAGGCTGAGGAGAATTTGCAGGCTAAGAGTTTGAGGGTGTTTGTAGAGCGCAATCAGGGATTGAAAGGTATGCGCCTATCCATGTCACCTTATAGAGAGCAGGATTGGCTTGCCAATTATCCATTATATTCCGTATCTGCAATATTCGGATAAAAATAAAGTTCACAAGGTTGTGGACCACAAACTTGTGAACTTTTAATATTATTTTGTAAATCAGGTATTTAAATGTGTCTTTTTTTTGACTCCTGGCGAAAGACTTTCTTTTAAATAAACAATTCATCCATCGTAATCTGTTTCTGTACGATGTCGCTATGTTTGTTCTGCTTCAATCCGAAAGAAGTAATCAATGTGAGGAGAAGCGATTTGGATGTTTTCGTCTCTTCTGTGAAGATACGCAGTTTCTCCAGCAACTTCTCCTCATATTCCTTGCTGATTTCGAATTCGCTCTTGTAGAATTTCATCTCACAGATATTGATGGTTTCATCTTTCCGGTCTATCAGCAAATCTATTTGAGTTCCCTTTTCTGTATTGCTGCTTCGCCATGAGCAAACCAAGGTCTGTACTCCCGAAATTCCCAGGGCATGCTTGATTTTGTCTATATGGTTTAGACAAAGCATCTCGAAAGACAAGCCAGCCCAAGTATGGTATAGCTGACTGTTTTGGGAGGATGACCAGAAACTGGAATCCTGATACTTGTTGTGCTTGATGAAACGGAAGTAGAAGAGCGTATAGAAATCTACTAATTGGAATAAGGTATTTCGCTTTTGGCGAATGTCGGAAGTCATCTTATTGACTGTACTGAATGGTTCATACAGACGGATGAATCCGCATTGTTCCAATTCTTCCAGTACAGTAGAGAAGGCTCCATTATCTTTTCCTCCCGATGCCTTGACCAGTTCCTGTCGGGTCATACCCATTCCTTTGGTAGCAAGGGCAGTAACCACGGCGATATGGTCGGCTGATTTCTTAAACAAAGCTCTGTATAAGTCGTTGAACTCATCTTTCAATTCTGCATTGTCTGCGAAAAACAGTTGGTCGATGTTCTGTGCCAGACTTTTCGATTTATCCATCATAGACAGATAATAAGGTATTCCTCCCATAACCATATAGCATTCTGCTATCTGTTTTCGGCTGTAGCCGAAGTGGTAAGCCTTGAAGTATTCTTCACATTCGTGCAGGGTGAATGGTTTTACAATCAGATGATGGGTCAGTCGGTTGTGCAAGCCACCACGGTTGCGAATCAGGTTGTTGATCATCCAGGAGGTGGCGGATCCGCAAACGATGAGTTTGATGTCGTTGCGCAGTACTGCCCAGCTGTTCCAAAAGTTTTCCAGTGCTGGTATGAATCCCGATTTGGCGGTATCCATCCATGGCAATTCATCGATGAATATTACTTTCTTGCCTTCCGGAAGTGTTTCTATGTATTGTGACAGGGCATAGAATGCCAGCAGCCAGCTCTTGAATGTCTGCAGAGTGGTGGAGTGGGTATATTTTTGCAGGGAAATGCTGAAGTTGACAAGCTGTTCGCCTTTGGCAACTCCGTTCATTCCTGTCATGAAGAAGGCAAAATGGTCCTCTACGGCTTTTCTGATGAGAAAAGTCTTTCCTACACGTCGTCTTCCATAGACGGCGATAAACTCTGATCTATTGGAGTTTATATATTCATTGAGCAGTTTGAGTTCTGCTTCTCTTCCTATCAGTCTCTGTTCCATATCTTTCGTTATTTTCTGCGCAAAGATATAAAAAAATACCCATTAGCGCAAATTATTCGCGAATAATCTGCGCTAATGATATGAAAAAAGCACGTTAGCGCAGATTATCTGCGTGTTTTGGTCTTTTTATTTAATACAGAATCATCGGCAAGAAGGGATAAAAAGGGGCTATAGTTTCTTCTGTTTGGCCCCATTGATTTGTTAGATGGCTAATATAAAATACACTTTAAAGGACGACTTTTTGTGGTTTTCCACACTTTCAAGGACGACTTTTAGTGCTATTTGAAGTGAAAAATGTATCTTTGCATTCAGAAACATCAAATAATCAGATAGTTATGAAGAGGTTACTTCATTAAAATTGATTTATTATTGTAGCCATAGCCGATAATCTTGACATCTACTTTTGAATGGATTAAAGTTGGTGAACCTTGTATCTTGTATTGGAAGTAGATTGTATCTATTTTCTCTGTTGTGGCTATTTTGAGAGTTTTAACTTGATTGAATATTTCCAATGTTATCTTTTTGAATTTTTTATTGTCGCAAATAACCACTCTTTTTTTTACAATATATCCTTGTTGGTCTGTCTTGTACTCAATAGCAACGTATGCCTCCAAATTATTTTTTTGAAACTCAATAGGATATTTACATTTTCTTTTCAATTCGTTTATAAACAACTCTTTATTTCTATAGTCAGGATTACCTGTGCTTACTTGGCATACATCAAATAGTTGCGGAGATGTTCCCACAAGAGACACATTAGTATTGGAGTTGCATGAACCAAATACTACCAAAACTGTCAATAATATAATACCCACTAATTCCTTCATCTTTATTCTATATGATTTTATCTATGACTCCACTTTAAAAAGTGGGTTAAATTTGAATTAAACATATGCCTTGGAAAGCCTTTATGCAATCCTCGGCGTTAACTAACTCTGACAACGTAGAACACACCTTGTTTCGGCTATGCATTGCCCTCGTCCAATCTGCGAAACACCTCGTCTATGCGCTTATTGGTTGCTTCAATGTGCTTATCGGTATCTTGTTGATGTTGCAGGATTTCCAACTGATGATATTCCATCGTTTCCAAACGACTAAAAACAGAAACATTGTTTACCATAAAGTGACGCATGGAAACAAATGCTCGCATGATCTGAATATTAACCTCAATAGCTGTTTGTGAACGAAGAACGCTACTAAGTATTGCCACGCTTTGCTCTGTAAAAGCATAAGTTGAATAGCGGTTGCCGCCTCTTCCATTTGAGATCACAATTTGTGACCTCAAACGTGTTGTTACTTATTATTGCATTCAAAGGTAGTGCTTTTAGCCTTTAAGCCACTATTGTACAACCTCTTTTTTTGAAAAGAACGTAAAATTAATAGTTTTATTGCTGTGATTGTACTTTTATTAACTAAAGTTTTCCACCCCAAAATAATAGGGTAAAAATAACAGTTTCTCGATAAAAAGTTGTATCTTTGTAATCGCTAAAGAACAAAATTGAAGAAGTTCCTCCAAGGGTGGAATATTCTCTCACACCAATAGCCAAGGACTTCTTGCGAGAAATCAGTTACGTCATAGAATGGGGGCAGCTGCATTTTGAGCAGATAGTGAAGGGTAGAAAATAATCATATATATATTTATATTCTTTAACTAAACTTTGTGCAGTCATCAAGCCTTTGATGTATCTATATCAAAATAGATAGTACGAAACAATCCGCTCATGGCTTCAAATATAACAACATTAGTAGAAAAAGCAAAACAAGGTGACGCTGACGCTTTCAGCACATTATACCAAATGTATTATCCTAAGATGAAAGGGATATGCATCAATATTCTTAGAGAGGACAAGGCTGTCGTTGACGACCTTGTCCAAGATGCTTTTATACTTGCGTTTGTTTCATTGAAAGACTTGAAGAATACTCATAGGTTTAGTCAATGGCTTACAAGTATCACTACTAACCTTGTATTGAAATATCAGGAGAAAGGTAAGAGATACGATTTCATTTCCTTGTCTGATATAGAGGATGAATTTAGTTCCGTATTGGAAGATGGCAACACTTCCAAGCAATCAATTCCGTATGAGGAAATTATGGCAGCAATAGACAGTTTGCCTGAAGGGTATAAGAAAATATTCAACATGTCTGTTTTGGATGGCTTGTCTCATCAAGAAATCAGCGAATTACTTAATATTGCTTCACATAGTTCTTCCTCGCAATTATCAAGGGCAAAGGCAATGTTGCGAAACATATTGTCCCCAAGAGCTATGCTTATCATCGTATTGGCGTTGATAGTCATCCCTGTATATAGGTATTTTACAGCAAAGAAGAAACTCGTTTCTGAAAATGATGTAAATATAGTTCGAACTCGAAAACCTAATGAAGGCATTACACCTATACAAAAGAAGCCTAATGTTTCTGTTATTAGAATACAAAACGCTATTTTGTGTTCTAATTATCGAAGTGTTCAACAGGGAAAGAACACTGTAATAACTGTTGGCGATTCGATTAAGGCAAGTCAAAATGTAATAGTCGAAATATCCGATTCTTTGCAGGATAACCAACATATTTGGGCTGATAACAAGCGAGATAGTATCATCACAAAAGATACTGTATATACACCTATTCCAAACGAGGAAAGATGGATTGCGGATGATACAAAGACGCACAAGAAAAGTAAATGGCAATTGCTCGCAGCTGGTTCTTTGGGTACTACTCTTGCGCAAAATGTTTGTAAGATTATAACAAGTAGCGGTGATGATATTACGAGTGAACAACCTTCAAAAAAGATTTTTACTACATGGGAAGAGTATTCTAAATATCTACATCGCTTAACACCAACTGCCCCAACGGCGGAAAATGTTGCAATGATGGATATTGCCGATAATAACAAGGGCAAAATTGAAGAGGTAGAACATCATGACAAACCTATAATATTAGGATTGGCTGTGAACAAGAGCATAGGAAAGCATTGGAGTTTAGAAACAGGACTCCAATACTCTTACTTGAAGTCATATTTTACTTTGGGTACTGGCAATTACCGTGTTGATAAGGAACAAAAGTTGCATTACATCGGTATCCCTGTCAAGCTCTCGTACCAATTCATGGCGTACAAGAAACTGTCGGCTTACGGTTCTGCAGGAGCAAGCATTCAGATACCATTGTCTGGAAAGACATATGCAGACTATGTAGTAGGAGGAAAGTCTGGCTATACAACGGATTGGAAGACAACACCTTCTATACAGTGGACTGTAAACACTAATATCGGAATACAATATCAATTTGCACCAAAGTTGACATTGTTTGTTGAGCCAACGCTGAATTGGTACCTTCCGAATGGAAGCGAAGTCAAGAATACTTGGACAGAACGTCCATTTACATTGACTGTGCCTTTCGGTATTAGGCTCTCTTGGTAAGAAAGTATCATTTTGCATGCAGTCTTTATGAATGATCTGTATCTATATATACAGAAAAGTCAAAAAATAAGATACATGCAAAAAAGACATACAGACAGAAAGATGTATTTCCGTGACTTGGAGATAACATCTAAGGAGTTTTACATCAGCTACTTGTCAGATTTTACGGAACTGACACCAAAGAGTAGAATCTTGGAGGTAGGCTGTGGTGAAGGAGGAAACTTAGTTCCCTTTGCACAGTTGGGCTGCAAAGTGACAGGTATAGATATTGCCGAATGCAGAATTAAAGATGCCAAAGCATACTTTTCCGAAATCAGCAATCATGCTACATTTGTATGCTGTGATTTCATGCAATATCCTGTTCCATGTAATGAAGAGGATAAATATGACGTAATACTATTACATGATGTGATAGAACACGTTCCGACAAAAGAGCCATTTCTTGCACACCTAAGAAAGTTTATGAAAACAAAAGGCGTGCTGTTTGTCGGATTCCCCGCATGGCAAATGCCTTTTGGAGGACATCAACAGATTTGCAGAAGCAAACTTTGCTCACATCTGCCATTCATTCACTTGCTGCCAAACCCTTTATACCGGTTGTTGCTAAAAACATGCAATGAAAAGAAAGGAACTATGAATGAGCTTATGAGCATAAAAGAATGCCGAACAAGTATAGAGTTGTTTGAAAGACTCATACATCAATGTGGCTTCTCGGTAACAGATCAAAAACTTTGGTTCATCAATCCTCATTACAAGCAGAAGTTCCACCTTACCCCACGACTCTTGCCACATTGGGTCTGGAAGATGAAGTATATCAGAAATTTCTTCACCACTTCATGCTGGTATATATTGTCCATAAGCCATAAATAGAACTTACGTTCTTTAGGCAACCATTAAATCTATGAAACAATAAATAAGATATACTTAACCATTTCGGAAAAGCAGACTCCAAAAAACAGTATTGGAATCTGTTTTCAGTCTTGCTTTAATCTGAAGTCTATTCAGTTCCCTCCATCATTGAGAACAATTGGTAATCATACATTCCAGTCTTGCTCAAATCTTGAGAGTATCAGTCTCCCAGGCTTAACCACCATCGCAGAGAGCACTTTCGATGGTTGTAGTAAACTACAGGAAGTAAGAGTTCCTAGCACATTGGAGCGTATCGGTGATATGGCTTTCAACAATTGCAACAATTTGAACAACGTATATACTTATACCGTTCTCCCTATCAACATTGACCAGAATACGTTTACCAATTTCAAGGCTACTACCCTTTGGGTGCCATGTGGGATTATATTCTGTACTATTTTACATCATTTCCTTCTTAAACCAAAGCTCGAACACGCAGTCGGCAATGAAGATGCCGTCCTTTTCCAGGGTGATCAATTCTTTGTCGATGAGGGCTTTCTTGATGCGGTCGATGAAGTTGTTTCCGGCAACCGACATACCATATACGAATGCCTTTTCCATTGTTTTTTTGCTTGATTACGGATGCAAAGATAAGTAAAAAAATGAAAGTTCACAAGGTTGTGGACCACAAATTTGTGAACTTTTAATATTATTTTGTAAATCAGGTATTTAAATGACGTTTTTATGCATAAAACAAGCCGTAATCAGAGGCTTTTCTTATCAAACACACCATTCATCGTGATGCAGAGATGCTGGAACTTGCTGAGGAGTTTATCTGACCATTTCGTCATGTTGTAAAGGTCCTTGATTTCCTTAAACTTCTTTTCCTCCCATTGCGGATAATCTATCTCTGAGAAATAACGGCGGTAGTCGCGGAGATTGTCGCCCGAAAAATGGAGATAATCGTCGATGTCGCCAAACCATTCGGGAGTCATCATCTGGGTGGCAAAGGCTTCGAAGTTCTGGTTGTCCTGAAGCATACAGTTGTGATTCAATACACACCATACGCAGAACCAATGGTTCTTGCGGGTAACAAATTTCAACATATTGGCTATCTGAGCCTTCAGATTCTGCATGTCGATGTATTTGCCGTCTTTTACTTTGTAGAAAACCTCGTTGGGAAGGGTTTCCGGAATGCCTTCGGGATGTTCCAAATCGTAGATTTCCTGCTCGATGATGTGCCATTTTACGGTGGCTGATACCAGCTTGAGATATTCTTGTGCTGTAAAATTGACGTGGGCAAGCTGGGCGCCCAGCAGTTGGGTGTCTCTTATATATTTCATAAAGTCGAGGCGCAGATTTTCCGGTACCTCGTCTTTTAGCGTTTTTCTTACTTCCAGCAATTGGCTGACGGAGAGCTGCTTTCCGTTGTTATCATATTCCAGGGTTGTAAAGTATCGGTCTATGTCGCTGATGCCCTTTGGTTCTTCCTGATATTCCTGTAGCGACATTTCGAAGAGGCGGGTGGTCTGCTCTTCGCTCATGGCGAGGTTGGTGAAATGGCTCAGCTGGCGGAAGTGGAGCATCAGATAACATGCCATGCTGTATAGCTGGAAGAGATTCCAGAGGCGCTCTACGGGTTTTACGCCGGGGATATGAGTGGGTTTTACCTGGCGTAACAGTTCTTTCTGGAGTTTGGTTACTTCGTTTACGTCGATAGTACTTCCTTTGCCCAGTTCATCGGTTTCGAAAAAATCGTTGAGTTTCGGCAGGATGCGGGTCATATCCAGCGGCGCCACTTTCATCCGTTTTCCTTCTATCTGTTTTCCCTTTTTCATGTCTTCCATGATATGCGCCATCAGGGGTGTAAACTTCTGCATTACGATGATGCTGATGCTTACTTCATGGGTTTCGTTCTGCTCCTTTCGCTGTTTCGCTATGTCGTTGTGTTGCAGCACCATATCTTTCTCTGCCATATAGCAGAGCCGGGTGGCTTTGGTGCAGAGCGAACGGATATCGAAGGTAAGTTCCTGCGGACTGTAATCTTCCCATGCATCTACCAGAATGCTGAGCATTCGGCAGAAGTTGTCGAGCTGTCGGTCGAAGACTTCGTAGCTGAATTCTATTTCATCTTTTTCTTCATTCATTGTCAGTCTGTTTTTAAGAAAATAAGTTTCGCCACAAAGGTAAGATTTATTTTCGGATTATGCAAGGATATGCATCTGTTTTTCCTCTTTTTTCCCCATACTTTTCCCCGTAGCCCCCTTGTTTCTTCCCTGATTTCAGAAAAGTAGCGGGAAGGTGGCGGGGAAAATTTGGAATCGGTGAAGGGAAGTATTAACTTTGCAATCGAAAACGAAAGAGCGGCGAAATGCTGAGCCATGAATGAGCTGAAACTCTTCACTCTTCACCTGAAACCCGGAAATGCCCATAAACAGAGGGGTTTCGGGGGGTGAAGAGATAGAGACAACTCTTCACCCACTCTTCACCACTCTTCACCTTATTATATATAAGGGCAAAAAGATGATTATTATTAACTAAAAAAATTAATATATGAACAAAGTTACAGCTTTATCGTCATCAGATAAGATGACAAACGAAATTTCAGCACTCTCTCTTGTTGAGAGTTTTCTCGATGAGTATTATCTCTTCCGTAGAAATGTGCTAAGTGGTAAAACCGAGTATTTCACTCTCTCAAAGAATGAGGACGAAGCCGAGGAGCCCGTAGAAGAGGAACCGGAAACCGGTGGGGAAGAGGAGGAATCTTCTGACTCAACCTGGAAGGTGCTGACTCCGGAGGCTTTCAATTCTATCGTCCGTCACGCCAAGCGGTTGGGTGTGGGAGGCAAGAAGTCGCCCCGACAGGATATTGAGGAGTTCGTACGTTCTGAAGAGGTTCCGGAGTTTGACCCTATCAGGGAATATCTCGAAAACCTGCCGGAATGGGATGGTAAGAATCATGTGGCTGAACTCTTTGGCAGGATTCCGGGGCTTACAAGTGAACAGTTGGGATGGTGCGCCACCTGGCTCCGTTCAGCTGTCGCCCACTGGTTGCAGATGGATATGTTTCATGGCAACGAAACCACTCCTGTGCTTATCGGCAAGCAGGGTTGCGGCAAGAGTACCTTTGCCTATCGCCTGCTGCCGGATCATCTGCGACAGTATTTCCTCGACCACATCAACTTTGCCAATAAGTTTGACTCCGAGATGGCGCTCACTCATAATCTCTATGTCAACATAGATGAGTTTGCGAATATGGGACCATCGCAGCAGGGTAAGCTGAAGCAGATGCTTTCGAAGGTGAAGGTGAACGGGCGCCCTATCTTCGGCAAGTGTCAGGATGACCGTCCGCGTTACGCTTCCTTCCTGGCAACTACCAATGATGAGCATCCGCTCTGCGACCCTACGGGTAGCCGCCGCTTCGTCTGTCTGCACATTCCGGCAGGTGAATATATCGACAACGGTTCACCCATCATTTATGACCAGCTCTATGCACAAGTTATGTATGAGCTTTGCCATAAGAAGACGCCTTACTGGTTTACCAATGCCGAGGTGGACCGCATCCAGAAGTGCAATCTTCCTTTCTTCAAGGTAGATGATTTTGAATCGATGCTGAAGAGCTGTTTCCGTGTTCCTGAGGATAATGAAACGGGCGAATGGCTCATCTGTTCGGATGTTTTCGAGGTTCTGCACGAAAGATTTCCGATGCTGATCAGTAATCTGAGTACCAAGATTCGCATAGGCCAGTCGCTCAAACTCCTGGGGTGCAAGATGAAACATACCAAGAAGGGTCAGGCCTATCTGCTTGTAAGAATCTGAAAGTATAGCTAAGCGGCAGATGGGTGAAGAGTGGTGAAGAGTGGGTGAAGAGTGAGAAACAACTCTTCACCCCTCGAATCCCCTCTGTTTATCGGTGTTTCCGAGGGTTAGGTGAAGAGTGAAGAGTTTTTCGCAGTTCCTTTCTTAAAATTCTTTCTCAGGCTTTTCCGATAGCTGTCCGTCTAGAACAGCCCACTGTTCTCATAGCGGCTAGTTGGCTGTCTGTGGTTCGCCAGTTGGCTGTTTGCCGATAACAGCCTCTCAATCTTTCGAAGAAAAAATTATTTATCCAACTTAAAAAATAAAGAACATGAACAATATTTCAATCCATTCCATTGATACGGTATGTCTCAAGGAGGCGTGCCCGGTACATCACCTTTGTGCTCGTTTTGAGCGTTATCAGAAGTTGCGTAAGTCGGAGAAGGTATTCAGCATTCTGAACCCGGACCATATAGCCTGCAGCGAGCAGGGCTGCGCCTATCGTCTTCAGAAGAAGATCATACGCATGGCACGCGGATTCCGCCGCATGTTCGGTACGATACCTTCTGCCAATACGCCTCATTTCTGGCACTTTTCACCCTATATCAGCGAAAGCACCTATTGCAAGGCGAAGCGCGGCGCCATCCTCATCGCACCCGATATGCAGCAGAAATTACTGCGTCTCTTCGAGCAGAATGGCGCCGATATCAGCATCGGTTTTGATGAATATGTAGAGCAGGAGGGCTATGAAGAAGTAGATACCTCAAGCTGTAAAAAAATATAATTTTTTCCATCTTTTAGCGGTAATGAAACAGATTTTTATTATTTTTGTTTTCTGAATTTTACAACTAAACAATAAGAAATAGATTATGCGTGTTATTATCGAAAAAGATTATGAGAAGCTGTCAAAGTGGGCAGCTGATTATGTAGTTGAAACAATTAACAGATTTCAACCAACTGCTGAACGTCCTTTTGTTCTGGGTTTGCCAACCGGTTCTTCACCTCAGGGCATGTATGCCAACCTGGTAAAGGCGGTAAAAGAAGGCAAGGTTTCGTTCAAGCATGTCATCACCTTCAATATGGATGAATATGTAGGTTTGCCGGAATCTCATCCTGAGAGCTATCACTCTTTCATGGCTGCCAATCTCTTCAATCATATCGACTGTCCTAAGGAGAATATTCATATCCTGAACGGTAATGCCGAGAATCTGGAAGAGGAGTGCCGTCATTATGAGCAGATGATAGAAGAAGCGGGTGGCATCGACCTCTTTATCGGTGGTATCGGTCCTGATGGCCATATCGCTTTCAACGAGCCATTCTCTTCTCTAACCTCACGCACACGAGTAAAGACGCTCACTACAGATACAAAGATTGCCAACTCCCGTTTCTTCGATAATGATCCTGAGAAGGTACCTAGTCTGGCTCTGACCGTAGGTGTGGGTACCGTGATGGCTGCCCGAGAGGTAATGATTCTCTGCAACGGTCATAGCAAGGCGCGCGCCCTGCAGGCTGCCATCGAAGGCCCTGTTACCCAGGCTTGGACCATCAGCGCTCTGCAGCAGCACCAGCATGGCATCATCGTTTGTGATGAGATTGCCTGCGATGAACTGAAGGTGGGTACTTACCGCTACTTCAAGGATATCGAAAAGGATAACATCTAAGTTATCTGATGCCTATAAAAAAGAATAAGGATGATGACTATTCGTCATCATCCTTATTTTCTGCTATTACCTGAGGACCGCGAACCTTGTCCTTGAGTCCCAGACCTTTCTTGATTTCAATATTTACTCCATCGCTCAAACCGGTAGTTACCTGTTTGCGCTCATAAGTCTTCTTCTTGTCGCTACCTTTTATGATATATACAAAGGTAGAATCGCCGCTAAACTCGATGGCACTCTCCGGAACGGTGAGTACATGGGTAGCCTTTGCCAGTACAATCTCGGCATTGGCGCTGTAGCCTGAACGGATCTTGCCGCCCTTGGTAGAACGGATGGCTGCCTTTACCTCAAACTGGTTGGCACCATTGTTTTCTACAGCCTTAGGAGAGATATACTCCAGGTTAGCCTCGAAGTTGAGGTTCTGCAAGGCTCCGATGGTAATCTTCATCGGCATTCCTGTAACGAGACTTCCCACTTCGGTTTCATCGATATTGCCACGGAAGATGAGGTCGTTCATGTTGGCCACACTGGCGATGGTAGTACCATCGTTGAAAGTGTTGGCAAGAATCACCGAGTTACCCACCTTGACCGGAATATCGAGGATAATGCCCGAGATGGTAGAACGGATGAGGGTGGAAGAAGCGCTGGCATTGCTCTTGCTTACACCATCACGCACCACCTGGAGAGCATCTTCGGCAGCGGTAACTTCCTCGCGTGCCTGTTTCATCGCCTGCTTTACCTTATCAAACTCATCGGCGCTGACCAGCTGTTTCTTGAAGAGCTGTTCTTCGCGACCATAATCCACCTGTGCCTGTTTCAGGTTGATTTCTGCAAGGCGCACGCGAGCCTGAGCCGAACTGAGCTGTCCCATATCCGGAATCACCTTTACCTTGGCGATAACCTCGCCCGCCTGAACATAATCACCCGCTTCTTTGCAAATCTCGGTGATGATACCGCTAATCTGAGGCTTTACGCTCACCTCGTTGCGAGGCTCAATCTTGCCTGTGATGACGGTAGTTTTCAAAACATCAGCCATCTTAGGAGTAAACTCAGTATACTCCACAGGCTTAGGCTGCGATTTCTCATAAAGGAACACGAAGGTTCCGATGAAGATCAAGGCGACAATCGCCGCAACAATCAACTTTGAATACTTTTTCATATCTTTTATATCTTATTTTTTCTTTTATTCGTCTCTCATCGCATCTACCGGTTTGATGCTCATGGCTCGCCATGCAGGGGCGAGTCCGGCTAGACCGCCGAGAATGCAGATGAGGATGGCAGAAGAGATGGCCGTCCAGAAATCTACCTGGAAGTGGGCGGTAAGAATGCCATCCGTGGTACTTCCTACTTCTAGCATCTGCAGGATGGCAACACCGAAGAGAATGCCGCTCATGCCGGCTACCAGGGTGAGGAGAATACTCTCGGAGATGATTTGCGAGAGAATCATCTTAGGCGTGGCTCCGATGGCTCGGCGGATGCCTATCTCGGTGGTTCGCTCCTTTACCGTTACCATCATGATATTGGAAACTCCGATGGCGCCGGCGAGAAGGGTACCGATGCCTACCAGCCAGATGAGGAAGTTGACGCCCTTGAACAGGTTGTCGAGCATCTGGAAGAGAACTTCGGTATTGAACACCATAATGCCCTTTTCGTCGGTAGGGTCGATGCTGTGGGCTCTTGCCACGGTTTCTCTCATCCGCTGGGCAATGCTGCTCATCACTACGCCCGGTTTGCCGGTGGTGGCTATGATGTCTACTGCCTTACCCCGGTTATAAGCGCTGCGCAAAACCGATTGGGGCAGGGTGATGGTTTCATCGGCACGACCGCCGAAGTTCACGCCGTTGCCCGAGCGGTAATCTACGCCTATCACCATATAATAGGTAGAGTCTACTCTTACGCTCTTGCCGCACGGATCACCGCCGCCAGGAAAGAGATTCTTGTAAATCTGTTTACCGATGACGCAAACCTTGCGCTGCTGGCGCACATCCATCTCGTTGATGTATCTGCCGTAAAACATCTGTGGCGCAGAAACTTTGGCGTAGTCAGGATTTACGCCCTGGGTGCTGCCGCTGAATTTTTTGTCTCCAAACACCACCGACTTGTTGCCGCCGAAGAGCAGCGGGGTAATGACATCGAGTTCGGGCACCTGGTGGCGCAATCTGTCCAGGTCTTTCTCTTCCATCTGCCAGGAGCGCCCCTTGTTGAATCCCTTGTAGGGTTTGGTGGTGTTCTGCGCCCAGATGATGGCGGTGTTGGTGGCAAAGCCTGTGAAGTTGTTTTGCAGCATCTCCTTCAGTCCCTGTCCGCCACCCATCAGGGCGATGAGCATAAACACGCCCCAGAACACGCCGAAGCCCGTAAGCAGACTGCGGCTCTTGTTCCTCGTGATGGTGTCGAGAATCTCTTTATATGTATCTAAATCTAATCGCATAGCCTATTCTATATATATAATAAGGTGTAAGCAAGAATGAATTCAACATTCAACACTTAGCATTCAACATTTTGCATTACTCTGCTCTCAGCGCCTCTATCGGTCGGATTCTTGCAGCCTTGATGGCTGGGATGAGTCCGGCGATGGTGCCTGCGATGACGATGGTGATGGTGGCACCGATGCAGGTGCCGATGCCCACCGTAGGATTCACAAACATGGCGGCTTTAAACAGTCCGGTATCTACGGTGGTGTGGCCGATGGTTGCGTCCATGATTTCGTTTGCCGCCACGCCACATACCATTCCGATGTAGCCGAAGAACGAGGTGATGATGATGCTCTCGGTGATGATGAGCTTCAGTATCGACCAAGGCTTGGCTCCGATGGCTTTTCTTACGCCAAACTCTCGGGTTCGCTCCTTCACGGTGATGAGCATGATGTTGCTTACGCCCACGATTCCGCTCAGCAGGGTGAACAGACCTACTATCCAGAGTGCCGTCTGCATGATGGCGATTCCCTGGTTCATCTGGATATTGTCCATGTATCGGTTCCAGAGCCAGATGGTTCGCTCGTCATCAGGTGCTGCCTGATGGTTGTTGTTGATGCTGGCACGATAGTTCTTTTCAAACTGCTTATTGTCCTCCCTGGTCTTCAGGTTCTTGATGGTAAACTCCAGACTTCCCGCATCATCGCCCTTGGCGTAGATGGTCTTTATGGTGGAGTAGGCGATGAAGGCTTCGGTATTGTTGCGCGATTCATCATCCTTGTAGATTCCCACCACCTGGAAGTTGAGATTGCTGATCTTTACGTTCTTGCCCACCAGCGAACGATAGTCTTTGCAGAGTTCCTTGGCCTGGCTTCGGCTCAGTACCACATTCTTGCGCTGCTCCTTCATATCGATTTCGTTGATGAATCGTCCGGCAATCAGCTCCGTCTTGTCGATTTTGGGATGCGTAGGAGCCACACCCACCAATGACTGGCTTGCCACATAATTATCGCCATAGTTGATGTTCACGTTATACTGTTCCAGTCTTCCGCCCACATCATCTATGTATTGACCGTAGGTCTTGTTGCTGATGAGGATATCCTTGTCGTTGAGCGTGATGCTTCTGCCTTCCTTCAGTCCCTTGTAAGCCTTGGAGGTTTCGCCCGGGAATACTCGCATGGAGTTGGCAAGGAATCGGGTGCTTTGCTGCAACTGGGCATTAATCAGTCCGTTGCCGGCGCCCAGTAGGAATATCAGCATGAAGATTCCCCAGGCAACGGCAAATCCCGTAAGCGAAGTGCGGAGCTTGTTGCGCTTCGACGTACTCCATATTTCCTTGATTAATTCTCTCATTATTTTTAGTTAATAATTAATAGTTGATAGTTTATAGAGGGCTGGCGCCATCAGCAGTTCTGCCCTATTAACTATAAACTTTAAACTATAAACTTCTTACTTCACGTAGTCTTTCGATACGAGATGATGGTCTCTGTTGTCTTCGATGCTTCCGATGAGTCCGTCCTTGATATGGATAACCTTATCGGTCTCGTTGGCAACACCGCTTTCGTGGGTTACCACCACGATGGTCATTCCCTCTTTCTGGTGCAGTTCCTTCAACAGGTCCATCACTTCCACGCTCGTTTTGGAGTCGAGGGCTCCGGTAGGCTCATCGGCTAGGATGATTTCCGGTTTGGTGATGAGGGCACGGGCGATGGCTACACGCTGCTTCTGTCCTCCCGACATCTCGTTAGGATAATGGTTGGCCCATTGCTTCAAGCCCAGTTTTTCTAGATATTCCATCGCCAGTTCGTGGCGCTTCTTGCGGCTCACGCCCTGGTAGAAGAGTGGAAGCTCTACGTTTTCCACCGCCGTCTTGAACGAGATGAGGTTGAACGACTGGAAGATGAAGCCGATCATCTTGTTGCGGTATTCGGCAGCACGGGTTTCCGAGAGGTCTTTGATGAGCACATCGTTGAGTCGGTATTCGCCCGTATCGTAGTTGTCGAGAATACCCAGTATATTTAATAAGGTGGATTTTCCCGAGCCGGAAGCACCCATGATGCTGACGAACTCGCCACGTTCGATGTCGAGGTCGATGCCCTTCAGCACATGGAGTGGCTGAGCACCCTGGTAGGTCTTGTTGACGTCTTTTAGATGAATTAATGACATATTACTTTCGTTTTATGGATATCAATTTAAACCATTAGACGCTTGCAACTTTCTGAAAGTTGCAAGCGTAACTCTTTTTTAAAAACGTTATTACATACACCTTATTATATATAAGGCAAAGACAGAAGCTATAAATATATATTTGAGGATGAATAGTGTCATCATATCTTTATCTTTTTGAGATTCTTCTCCAACTCTTCCTTCACTTCATCGATGGAGATGTCGAGAAGCTGCATTTGTCGAGCGAGTTCCGGGAGTCTTTCTTTCATAAACTCCTTTTTGCGGGTTTTCTTAATCTGCTTCTTGGCTCCAGCGGAAACAAAGTAGCCCAGGCCTCGCTTGTTGTAGATGATCTCATCGTTGGCAAGCAGGTCGTATGCCTTCACGGTTGTGTTGGCATTTACCTCCAGCAGCACGGCGTATTCCCTGACGCTCGGTATTCGTTCGTCTTCCTTGTACTTGCCCGCCAGAATCTCATCGCTCAATCGCTCGGCTATCTGTACGTATATTGCTTTATCGTTACTGAAATTCATAATCTTCAAATTTTAATTCTTAGATGTTGATCCACTTGTTGCAGATAACCTGCATACGGGTGAAGAGCTTGTAGGATGCCCAATAGTTGAAGGCAGCCAAAGCAAGAAATACTGCAGACGAGGTGAATACAGTACAATATTGAGCAGAAGAACACTCTTCGATGTGCAAGGTTCCTATGAAATCAAGCCATCCGGCTTCACCCAGTTCGTTGATAATATAACCCAAAATCAGACAAAGTGCTAATCCCGTACATGCTGTCAGAAGCACAGGAAACTTACGGTAGAAGGCTCCTCCCAGGGTTGCGAAGGAATGGGCAAATATCAGGAAGGAGTAGACTGCCAGAATTGTTTGCCAAGAATTGTCTATTGGTGAAAGGGCAAAAATGGTGTGGCTGAGTACTGGCCATGTAAGGCTGATATGGAAGCCTGGAGTGATGAAAAAGCTAAAGATGAGCTGGATAATATCTGAAATGACCAAGGCTCCTAGCAAAGTCACAAGACCACCAACGGTAACAACCAGAAATCGAGCCACATATTTTTCCAGGTTAGTGGCAGGAAGCATCAGGAAACTTTCGCGCTGTAACTTGGTCTTCATGTTTCTGAAGATGCAAGATGCCAATACGTAAATGACCATAAAAGAAATGAATCCAAAGAACATATATGCGGATTCCTTATAACTGTCGGTCATGGCATCTAGTTCATGGGATGCTGCAATAAAGCCACTAATTCTGTAAAGCCGGATGATGTTTGCAATTGAAAAACAGATAGCGAGTCCTGCAATGATTCCCAAATTATAGGTCCAGTTGTTTAATACATCCCAACGGATAACCATTCCTAATCTATTTAAATCGAAATTCTTTTTCATAATCGTCTAATCATTTAATCGTTTAATTTTCCATTAATTACTGCATTGAAGAGCAACTCCAGGTTCATCTGTGTTTCCTGCTCACCCTCCTGTTGCTTGCAGATGGCGGCATTGCCCTGCAGGGTTGGCTCGGCGTAGAGCACGGTGTCGTCCATCTCCTGTGGGTTGCGGTATTCGAAGGTGTATTTCTCGCAGATGTCTGAAACCGAAGCGTCGAGCAGAAGCTGGCTCTGGTTCATGATGATGATGTGGTCGAGCAACGACTCTACATCGTGCACCTGATGAGTAGAGATGATGAGGGTGCGGTCTTCCGTCATGTTATTGGCGATGACCTTACGGAACTGGCTCTTCGATGGGATGTCGAGACCATTGGTTGGCTCGTCCATCAGAAGAAAGCGGGTACCCGTGGCGAGTGCGAAACTCATGAATACCTTCTTCTTCTGTCCCATCGAGAGTTCGTTCAACTTGAGAGAGAGTGGTAAATCAAAATCCTTGAGGCAACGGTCCAGCACTTCCTGCGAGAAGTTAGGATAGAACCCCTGGTTCATCTTCACGTAGGTGGCGAGGGAAACGTTGGGCAGTTCAAACTCTTCGGGCACCATGAAGATGTCCTTCAGCATCTCGGCTTTGCGATCTTGTGCCGAAATGCCATCCACGAGAATGGTACCTTGTTGCTGGCGGAGCAATCCGCTGATGAGGTAGAGCAGGGTGCTCTTGCCTGTACCGTTCTTGCCGAGCAAGCCATAAATGTTGTTCTCCTTGAGTTCCAAAGAGAAATCTCTAAATACAAGGTGCTTGCTACCTGGGTATCTGAAATCAATGTCTTTAATCTGTATCATAATCTTTGATGTTTTAGTGTACTACTTCAATAGAACACTGCAAAGGTATGCTTTTCTGCGATAAGTTCCAAACTTTTGGGCAATTATTTTCATACTTTAACGTATTGTTAACAATTCCACCTTATTATATTATAAGAAGAGTATGATATGGATGAATGTCTTGTAATATAGAACTTTATAAAAAAACAAAGGCATCGGAAAGCAAAAACTTCCCGATGCCTTGATCCTTATTCTTAAGTCGTTTAGATATATTTCATGAGAATGTCCCAAACTGCAATGATGTGGCAGATACTACCAGCTAAAACGAAGAAATGGAACACGGAATGCATGTATTTCTTCTTGTTGATACTGTAGAATACGGCGCCCGTAATGTAGCAGACGCCTTCGGCAATAATCCACCAGACTGTGGCGGTGGATACGGAGTCTATCAAAGGTTTAAAGGCAACCAGTACCGACAATCCCATGCCTACAAAGCAGATGGTCTCCAGGTTGCTGTGATCCTTGAGTCTGGCAAAACTCATGATGGTTCCGGCAATGGCGCAAGCCCAGATAAAGATAAAGAGGCTCCATCCCCAATATCCCTGGTCTCGCATCGCAATGAGCGTGATTGGCGAGTAAGAACCGGCAATATGCCAGTAGATGGCGGCATGGTCCCATTTGCGCAGTCGCTCCTTCCATTTGCTCCAGGCAGAAACGGCATGGTAAACCGTTGAGGCGATGTAAGACATCAGCATACCGAACAGATAGAGGATAACTCCCGCCGTAGCCCATCCGTTATGCATCGTAAAACACCAATATAAGAAGATGGCTCCCACGACAAAGCCCATCAGGATACCTCCTGCATGCGACCATGAGTTCCAAAGTTCTTCTTTATGACTGAAATGTATCTTTAGTTTCATATCTCTATATATCTTTTCGTTACACATTCTGCTGATTTTGAGAAATAGGGCATTCAAGCCACTATACCTAAATCGTTATCAGCTATAACATTGCAAAGATACTAAGAATTTCTTAAAGTGGACTATCTTTTAGGAATTCTTTCGATTTCTAAAGTGTTTTCTTTGCTTTATTTGCTGATTGTTTGTCCTTTTCTGCTTTCTTCGAAAAATAAATCAAAAAAGTATTGGAATGTATTGGATTTTTTTATAATTTTGCGATGTGAAAATGAGAAATCATCTCTCACAAAATTGAAACTATAAACGCAACTAATAACTTAGAAAGGTAATATGAAGTTAAAATCAATTGCACTTATATTGATGACTGTCGCACTTCCGGCGATGGCAGAAAAAGTATCTGTAAATACAAAGGGTATGTCGCTCATTCTCGATGTTGAGAATGGAAAACCTGCCCAGTATCTCTATTTCGGTACTAAGTTGAATCCTAACGATTTGCAGAATCTGAAGGTCGCTACTGATGGCCGTATGGATGCTTATCCGGCTTACGGACTGAATACTCCAGCTGAAGCGGCGCTTGCCATGCGTCATAGTGATGGCAATCTTTCAACTGCACTCGTGGCTACGGGCTGTGATGTGAAGAACGAAGGAAATGCTTCTGTTACGACCGTTCATCTGAAAGATCCTGTATATAATATAAAGGTAGATTTGAAGTATCGTGCATACAATGATGTTGATATGATTGAGGCATGGACCGAGATTCTGAATGGTGAAAAGGGTACTGTTACCCTGACTACCTTCGCATCGGCTATGCTTCCTATCCGTCGTGGAGATGTCTGGATGAGTCATCTTTCCGGTACTTGGGCAGCAGAGGGACAATTGAGTCATGAAAAACTGCAGCCAGGAGAATTTGTAATCCGAAACAATGATGGTACCCGCAATTCGCATACCGATCATGCAGAAGTCATGTTCTCGCTCGATGGTAAAGGACAGGAAAATGCGGGTAATGTTATTGGTGCAGCCTTGGTTTATAGCGGTAACTATAAGCTGAAGACGGTTACCGATGATACCGAATATCATTATTTCTTTGCCGGTATTAATGAACAGAACTCTGAATATCATCTTAAGAAAGGTGAGACTTTCAAAACTCCTGCACTCGCTTTGACCTATTCAACACAGGGCTTGAGCGGTGCAAGTAGAAACTTCCATAAATGGGGACGCAAATATATCTTGGCACATGGAGATAAGGAGCGTGATATCTTGCTCAACTCTTGGGAAGGTGTTTATTTCGACATCAACCAGAAGGGAATGGACCAGATGATGGCTGATATCCATAGTATGGGTGGTGAACTCTTCGTGATGGATGATGGATGGTTCGGAACCAAATATCCTCGTGTTACTGATAACTGTGCACTCGGCGACTGGGTGGTTGATACCAAGAAACTTCCTAATGGCATTGAAGGCTTGCTGAGCGATGCCAGAAAAAACCAGGTAAAGTTTGGTATCTGGATCGAACCGGAAATGACCAATACTACCAGTATGCTCTATGAGAAGCATCCTGATTGGGTTATCAAGGCTCCTAAGCGAGATGCTGTTCTGGGCCGTGGCGGTACTCAGTTGGTGCTCGATCTCTCAAATCCAAAAGTACAGGACTTTGTTTTCGGTGTAGTAGACAATTTACTTACTAAATATCCAGATATAGCCTACATCAAGTGGGATGCCAATATGGCTATTATGAATCATGGTAGCCAATACTTGTCTGCAGCCGATCAGAGTCATCTCTACATTGCTTATCATCAGGGATTTGCGAAGGTTATCGACCGTATTCGTGCTAAGTATAAGGATGTGGTGATTCAATGTTGCGCAAGTGGCGGTGGCCGTGCCAATTGGGGCATGCTCCGTGGTTTTGATGAGTTTTGGGTAAGTGATAATACGGATGCCATGCAGCGTATTTATATGCAGTATGGAACCAGCTATTTCTTCCCAGCCATCGCCATGGCAAGTCATATCTCTGCAGTGCCAAACCATACCGTATTCCGCACTACTTCTTTGAAGTATCGTATTGATGTAGCTATGAGCGGACGTCTTGGAATGGAAATCCAGCCAAAGAATATGACGGATGAGGAAAAGGCTCTCTGCCGAAAGGCTATCTCTGAATACAAAGAGATCCGTCCTGTTGTTCAGCTTGGCGACCTTTATCGTTTGGTTTCTCCGTACGATAATCAGGGCTTGTCTTCTATTATGTATGTTAGTGAAGCAAAAGACAAGGCTGTCTTCTATTGGTGGAAATTGGCAAACTTCTATAATGTTCATTTGCCAAGAGTTAAGATGGCTGGTTTGGATGAGAATAAAATATATAAGGTAAAAGAGTTAGATGTAATTGATAACAAGCCTCTTGATTGCGAGGGAAAATCTTACTCTGGTAAGTATCTTATGGAACATGGCTTGGAAATGCCGTATGTTCATGAGGTAGACTGGGGAAAGAAGAACGACTGGTCGTCTCGTGTTCTCTATTTGGAGGCAGAATAGTTTTCTGGTACCATTTATGTATATGCGCATGCTTGTGTGCCCACACGCAGATATGAGCGCGTGTATGTATATAATAAAGTGATTGGTATCAAAATTAGTGCAAAATAAGATGAAAGTGTTAAAATACTGTTAATTTCTAAACTTTTTCCGGAAAATGTTTGGCGGTTTCGGAAAATGTTTGTACTTTTGCACTCGCTTTTGAGAAATACGCTTTCTCTTAGCGATTAAAGAAAGAGTTCTTTGAAAGATTTTACATAAACAGACAAGTAGTACAAGAAGCGGTTTTGGATTACACCTTATATTATATAGGGAGTATAAAGAAACTGGGTAAAAGAAACGAACCGTCAAGCAATTGACAAGTCAGGTTTACTAAGCTTCAATAAACGAAAAGGATATTCGTCCTAAGTACAGATAACAAACACCGATTGCTTCAGCAATGAGGCAAGAAGTAAAAATGATATTTTACAATGGAGAGTTTGATCCTGGCTCAGGATGAACGCTAGCTACAGGCTTAACACATGCAAGTCGAGGGGAAACGACATCGAAAGCTTGCTTTTGATGGGCGTCGACCGGCGCACGGGTGAGTAACGCGTATCCAACCTGCCCACCACTTGGGGATAACCTTGCGAAAGTAAGACTAATACCCAATGACGTCTCTAGAAGACATCTGAAGGAGATTAAAGATTTATCGGTGATGGATGGGGATGCGTCTGATTAGCTTGTTGGCGGGGTAACGGCCCACCAAGGCGACGATCAGTAGGGGTTCTGAGAGGAAGGTCCCCCACATTGGAACTGAGACACGGTCCAAACTCCTACGGGAGGCAGCAGTGAGGAATATTGGTCAATGGGCGAGAGCCTGAACCAGCCAAGTAGCGTGCAGGATGACGGCCCTATGGGTTGTAAACTGCTTTTATAAGGGAATAAAGTGAGAGTCGTGACTCTTTTTGCATGTACCTTATGAATAAGGACCGGCTAATTCCGTGCCAGCAGCCGCGGTAATACGGAAGGTCCGGGCGTTATCCGGATTTATTGGGTTTAAAGGGAGCGTAGGCCGGAGATTAAGCGTGTTGTGAAATGTAGACGCTCAACGTCTGCACTGCAGCGCGAACTGGTTTCCTTGAGTACGCACAAAGTGGGCGGAATTCGTGGTGTAGCGGTGAAATGCTTAGATATCACGAAGAACTCCGATTGCGAAGGCAGCTCACTGGAGCGCAACTGACGCTGAAGCTCGAAAGTGCGGGTATCGAACAGGATTAGATACCCTGGTAGTCCGCACGGTAAACGATGGATGCCCGCTGTTGGTCTGAATAGGTCAGCGGCCAAGCGAAAGCATTAAGCATCCCACCTGGGGAGTACGCCGGCAACGGTGAAACTCAAAGGAATTGACGGGGGCCCGCACAAGCGGAGGAGCATGTGGTTTAATTCGATGATACGCGAGGAACCTTACCCGGGCTTGAATTGCAGAGGAAGGATTTGGAGACAATGACGCCCTTCGGGGTCTCTGTGAAGGTGCTGCATGGTTGTCGTCAGCTCGTGCCGTGAGGTGTCGGCTTAAGTGCCATAACGAGCGCAACCCCTCTCCTTAGTTGCCATCAGGTTAAGCTGGGCACTCTGG